>USOR01000054.1 GCA_900556425.1 uncultured Coriobacteriaceae bacterium | reverse complement strand
CTCGGCCGCACCGCGAATGGCGGTGAGCGGCGTGCGGATCTCGTGGCTTACGTCACTCACGAATTGCGCCTGGCGGGCCTCCTCGCTGCGCATCTCGTTGATGGTCTCTCGTATGAACGCGCGGACCTCGTGTGGCGGATCTGCCTGCTCGAAGAAACGCAGGACCTCGGGCGGGACCTCCCCACCGAACATGTCCTGCGAATCGATCCTGTTGCCCGTATCGCCTGCAACCACGGCAGCCTCCTCGGTTCTATCGGTTCTTCTCGTAAACGAGCCGCAGGCCATGCAAGGTCAGACGCGGCTCACGACGGGTGATGGTCTGGGAAAGCTCGGTGATCATGCCCGAGAAGCCGCCCGTTGCAATGACGGGCGCCTCGTAGCCGAGCTCGTCGAAGATGGCGCGGACAAGGCCGTCGATACGCGCCACCTCGCCGAAGATGATGCCCGAGCGCATGGCGTCTATCGTGTTGGTGCCAATCGCATGGGCGGGCTCGACGATGTCGACCTGCGGCAGGCGAGCTGCATGGGTGAACATGGCATCTGCGCCCGTGCCCATGCCAGGTGCGATGATGCCGCCCATGAAGCGGCCCTTCTCGTCGATAACCTCGATGTTGGTCGTGGTGCCCAGGTCGACGACCACGACAGGCGCACCCTCGAGCTTGATGGCGGCAATGGCGTCAGCCACGCGGTCGGCGCCGATCTCGGCCGGGTTGTCGTAGCGCATCGCGAGCCCCGTCTTGATGCCGGGCCCCACGATGATGGGCTCGCGCCCGGTGATACTTCGTGCGACGCTCGCCCAGCACTCGGTAAGCGCCGGCACGACCGAGGCGATAACCACGTCATCGCAAGACGAGATGTCGATATCGTTGAGCTTGAATTGCCCGATAAGCGAAAGCCTCACCTCATCGGCGGTATCTTGCGCGCGCGTCGTGAAGACCCAGTGGGCTACGAGCTCCTCGCCCTCGAAGAGGCCCATGGCGGTTTGCGTGTTTCCGATGTCCACGGTCAGAAGCATGCATTCTCCATCTCTCAAAACAGTTTCATTACAGCGTAGCGCGAACTCTCCTTCAGCGCATACAATAGAATGTAATCGTAACAGGTAATGGTTGAGTGGAGCTTGCCATGGATGAAAAAAGCGAACAGAGAATACTCGTCGTTGACGACGAGCAGGCAATAACCGATTTCGTCAGCTTTAACCTCTCGAAGGAGAACTACAAGGTCGATGTCGCGCATAATGGCAACGAGGCCGTCGATATGGCCAACGCCAACGATTACGACCTCGTGATTCTCGACGTCATGTTGCCCGGTATCGACGGCTACGAGGTATGTCGTCGCATCCGCACGAAGAGCAACGTGCCCGTGCTGTTTCTATCGGCACGCGACACGGAGCTCGACAAGGTCGTCGGGCTCGAGCTCGGCGGCGATGACTACCTGGCCAAGCCCTTTGGCATCCGCGAGCTACTTGCCCGCGTGCACGCGCTGCTGCGCCGTGCCCCGCAAGAAGCCGACACAAGCGCCGACGGCGTGCGCGTCCTCGACATTAGCGGCATCCACCTGGATGAGGCAGGGCATCACGCCACCTTCGAGGGCAAGGACATCGAGCTCACGCCGCGTGAGTTCGAGCTGCTGGTCACGCTCATGAGCCACGCGGGTACCGTGCTGGGTCGCGAGCAGCTGCTGCGCGAGGCGTGGGATTGGCAGTACGTTGTCGAGACCAAGACGGTGGACACGCACATCAAGCGCCTGCGCGACAAGCTGGCAAGCGTCGGCCTGGATCCCAACGTCATCGAGACCGTGCGCGGCTACGGCTACCGGTTCGTGAAGGACTTCAAGAACAAGTAGCGGTGCGGGAGATACGCTGCGACGAGAGCGGGTGGGCGCGATGCGCCTGCCCGCTTTTTCGTGTGTGGGGAGAATTCGTTTTTTCGGTGTTGCTGCATTCGTTTTTTCGGTGTCGCTGCATTCGTTTTTTCGGTATAATTATATTCGTTTTTACGGAAACACCTGTTTAGCAGGCCTTCTGGGGGTCGGATTATGGGAGACACATCAAAAGGCATTGCACCACCTGCATACAGGCCACGAATCCTCGACGCAAAGGTCGAAAGATACCTGGAGCTCTTTGGCGCAGTCGAGATCTCCGGCACTAAATGGTGTGGCAAGACGTGGACCGCCCTTGCCCATGGCAAAAGCGTGACCTATGTCGACCGGGGCTCCAATCTCGATATCGTCGCAGCAGACCCCTCCTATGCGCTTGCCGGGGAAAACCCACATGTCATAGACGAATGGCAGCGCGTCCCGACAATCTGGGACACGGTACGCCATGCCGTTGACGATGCGGGCGGTGAAAAAGGGCTGTGGATTTTGACTGGATCGTCCACGCCCGCTGACCCGAACATGAGAAGCCATAGCGGAGCAGGGCGCATCGGACGAATTCGCATGCGTCCGATGACGTTACAGGAGTCCGAGGATTCGAGCGCAAGCGTCAGCTTGGCGGGCTTATTCGAAGGCCGGCTGCCTCGCGCGCAATGCAGTGATGGAATAGCAGCTATGGCAGAACTCGCATGCCGCGGCGGCTGGCCTGAAGAAGCATTCAAGCCCTCGCAAGACGCACTCATAGTCACGCGAGAATATTTGAGCCTCATATTCGAAGAGAGCATCCCACGCCTTGGCGGTGAAGCGGGATTTGCGCGCCGCGTTGCCACCTCCCTCGCACGTAATCTGGGACAGGCAGTCACGAACAAGACCCTGGCCGCTGACGTGTTCTCGCTTGCAGATGATCAGGATCCGACAGATGCGCAGATGCGGGAGGTCTCGCGATATCTAGAGCTTCTGAAGAAACTGTTTCTTATTGACGAGGTTCCGGGATGGGTTCCGGCGTCGCGCTCTCCGTTGCGCATGCGCACCAAGCCCAAATACTATTTTGCCGATCCTTCTCTTGCCGTAAGCCTGCTTGGGCTGAGTCCAACTGCGCTGCTGGAGGACTTTCAGACTTTCGGGCTTGTATTCGAGAATCTGGTCATGCGCGATCTGGACGTTTATTCCCGTGCTCTCGAGAATGTCGGCGATGTGCCACTGCGTTACTACCGCGACGATTCGGACCTTGAGGCGGATGTCATCATCGAGCGCGCAGATGGTAGCTGGGGTGCGGTCGAAATCAAGCTGAGCCAGGCGAAGATAGAGGAGGCTGCGAAGAGCCTTGTCCGATTGAGGGAAAAGCTTTTGGCCGACGAGCGCAAGCGCACGCCTACCCCGGCTTTCCTGGCGATTGTCACCGGCGTAGGCGAAGCGCCCTACCATAGACCGGACGGCGTTTGCGTGATTCCCATACGCGCCCTGGGAGCATAGCGGCGCGTCATTCGATGGCGAACTTGCGCAGGTCGATACCGTTGTCCTCGGCCGTCTTGCAGAGCTCCTCGCCGGACATGGAGTCGACGTCGGCAAGGTCGAGGATAGCCGCGGGAAAGCCGTCCATCATGGCGGTGCCGAAGTAGTCCCTCATGTAGTCGCGCAGCTTGTCGACGTCGATGGTGGCCATGGAGGATGTCCTCCCAGTGAAGACTGAACTTGCTTTGATCAAATAATAAACATCAACGCTGTCTTTATGCCAAACCGCAAGCATAAGGTGGCTCGATCCATTTGGGTCGAGCCACCAATGACACAGCATTCCGAAAAAGTTGCCTATCCCATCCCCGTGCCAGCCGGCATGCAAGATATGCAAGCTGGGTCACACAGGCGCAGATTCAATATGGAAAAGCCCGTACTGTACTCGACGAGCCCTACATCTTGACTAGCTCATTGCCCCTGTTGTTAAAGACCTTCAGCGTATTGTCAGCATATTCATAAGGAAGGGTGACCTTCAAGGAGCCATCGGATGCCTCAAGATGGCCCACAATCGAAGATTCATCCACATTGATTTCATATGTTCCCGATATGACCGCCCCCGATCCGTCAACGGTAAGAGCGCCCTGGTTGAAAGTAAATGTACCCTGGTTTTCGACTGACCAAGTTCCCTGTAGCGCAGCATCGATTGCATCTACCGAAGCGGGCGAAGCTGCAGAGCCCACAGCCCCTGAAGCGTTGATGGCAACTTCCATCATCTGATAGTTATCATCGAGAGCGGCTCCGTTGGGGCTCACCATAACAGTGACGGGACTTTCATCTTCCAGCGTAACGAGCTGGCCGAAAGTTACCGTGCCGCCCGTCATGGCACTATCGAAGAAGGCGTGAACCAGATCATACTGTTCCCCGCCCCTCGATGAATACGAAGGGTGATCACTAAGCTCGGCCCCATTTTGGAAGAATTGGAATCTGAATACCGATTGAACCGCTGCCGGCTTGTCCTGGGCATTGGTGAATTCAAACACAAACACGTAAGCATTCTCGCTATCGGTCAGGTTTGCGTTGGCCTTTTCTGCACGGACAAAACGAACGCTCCCCTTATCAAGAGTGAGGTCGATGGTGTCGACCGCCGGATCATATTCACTGGTCTTAGATGAGCTTGCCGCGCTGTTTCCGTTAGATCCGCAAGCGCATAGCGACAGCGTAAGCATAGCCACAACTAGAACTCCCATAATTCTCTTTAGCATTTGTCTATCCTTTCTTCACCAAGAACGCCAAACACGTGCAAGGCAGGGCCTTAATCGTAATCCTGGACGGTAACGCTGCAATCTTTGATGGAATAGTCCTTGTCAACCATGATGGAAAATTTGGTACTCTCGCCGGGAGAAAGCCCTTCGCTGCCAACTGCATAGGTCCAATCCGTATCGACAACCTTCCCTGATGAATTCTTGAACGCCGCCTTTACCTCGACAAAACGAACGGTTCGGCTTCCGTTATTCGTTACTGTCCCAGTTGCTGTTATATAAGAGCCAGATGAGCTCAATGAGACCCCACTGATGCGAAGGTCAGAAGCACTGAAAGAGTCAATGGAAGTCTGGGTATCCCGCAAACGCTCATGTGATGGGTTCTTCCCGTTGCATCCAACCAGGAACAGCAAACAAACGATCAGGATGCAGGAAAGGAGGACCGATTTATTTCGATGCATCATCGCAGTCCTTGGGAGGCTGTGGCGTCATTGGGCTAGGGGCCTCTTTCGCCACCTCAGGCTGAGGAGAAGCCGGGGCATCATTACCGCCAGATAAGTTGTTGGATTGCAGGGGTACAGTCGAATTCGTCGCGCCTTCCTTTTTCGATGAAGAAGATGCGCCTTCATTCTTTTCCAACCCTCGGCCAGCTTCAAGTAGGCCAAAGACGCCTCTGGAGACAAAGGAAAATCCAAAAATCAGAAGCACGGAGCCAAATCCGAGTGACGCAATACCAGCGACGCACTTGACGTTATTCGCGGTTATCGCAGCCGCATTTTGAATTCCAGTGTATGCGTCCCCACCATAGGCGCTTTCTCTTTCGAATACGCCTGTATCACTCAGAAAACAAGCCAGGGCAAGGATTATGGCCAATGCCCCGATTACGATATTTACTATGCACTTTGGCAGCTCAAGATTTCCCTTCATTTGCGACTCCTCTCTACATCCATGAAGTTCTGGTGCACAGTCTCCTCCCTTATTTCTCAAATCTGTTGCGCAACAATTTGCAAGGGAGACGAACGGTGGTCTGGGAGTCACATCACATCACGGTCGCCTTTAACGCCGCTGCCTATTGGTCAATTCTAACGCTGCCTAAAATCCTATCTAATGTTCTTAGCGCGCTATTAACGTCCTTCAAGCCATCGGACGAACGCTCGGACTCCACCCATGCCTGAATTGCATAAAGTGAATCATCGGAGCACGTCACAAGCAAATAACCGTCCATCGTCGACCCGTTGTTGAGAATAACCTTGGTATCCCATTTTGCCGATTCAAATGACTCCCCGGGAACGTGCACTTGCCTATAGTTTGATTCGCCTACGTGAACCTCTTCCACTATGTCACGAACTCCATCAGGATCGCCATCGCCGTAACTCACTTTAGAAATCCATATAGCGCCATCATCGAAGTTCAGGGACAAGTCGCCACCAGACGTGTTCTCTGTCGTGTCCTCTGGGACAGAGATTGTAAGTCCCTTATACTCAAGCTCTTTCATGGGGTCAGAGCAGGCGGGGATCAGCAAGACGAGCATAA
>USOR01000053.1 GCA_900556425.1 uncultured Coriobacteriaceae bacterium | reverse complement strand
TATCGGATGGATTCTACACCCTCCCCCGCTGTCACCGTGTTTCGCGAGCGTGAAATGTCGCGACTGCGCCGTCGGTCGGCCCGCCCCCACACTCCACATGCTACGATGGTCCCGCGCATTTCACCCGCGGCGAAAGGAACCCCCATGCTTGAGTCCGAACGCGACCTGCGCGACGAGCAGGCCCTCGACATCGCCAGAAAGATGCTGGTCGCAGCACGCACGGCCCCCAAGGGCAAGGGCGTCGACATCCTCGAATGCGCCATCGTCACCGCCGAGCACGCCGATGAGCTTGCCTGCGAGATGGAGGCCATCGCCGAGGAGCGCGGCCACAAGTTTTTCCTGCGCGACGCGGACAACATCCGCAAGGCCCAAGCCGTCGTGCTCATCGGCACGCACCCGCAGCTCATGGGCCTCGATTGCGGCCACTGCGGCTACGCGACCTGCGCGGAGAAACCGCAGGCAAACCCGTGCGCGATCAACTGCATCGACGTGGGCATCGCCATCGGGTCGGCCGTTTCGCGCGCCGCCGACATGCGCGTCGACAGTCGCGTGCTCTTCTCGGCCGGCCTTGCCGCCGAGCGCCTGGGGTTGCTGGGCGAAGGCATCGGCCAGATCTACGCGATTCCCATCTCCATCGGCTCGAAGAGCCCCTTCTTCGACCGCCCGAGCACCCGTCCGCAGGCATAGGACCACGAAAACGTGACAAAAGTGCCCCGGCGACTTTTGTCTGCTGTCAATGGGAGTTATCCACAAATTCTGCAATTTTGGCCTGCAGAGAGAATAATTTTATTCACAATTTGAAATAAAAAGGGCCGAATTCTCGCGAAAACGACCTCTCTTTTTCGCGGAATCAAGCGCCTGACCTGCGGATATCGAGTTTTCCACAAAATTAATTTTCCAAGACAGTAATTATTTCTATCTGTCAACTTATTTTTAAAATTTTTAGTGATGCAATCGGTGTGCGGCAAGATTCTAACCATGAATGACAAAATGTCAGGAAATGGAAGACTGCTCGACTCCTCCATCTCGCGCTGACAGGGCTTCATTCGATGGTTGTTTTCGAACCCGAAAACGGATGAGAGTTCTATCAGGAAAGGGGTGAGGAAAATGAGTGAAGAAAAGACGGCACCGGCGGCATCCGGCAAACAAGCGGCAAAGATGCTCGGATTCGGTGGCTTCTTCGCCATGACGGCATCGATGGTCATGACCGTGTATGCGTACCCCAACTTCGCATCATCTGGTCTGCATCTGATCTTCTTCCTCATACTGGGTGGTATCTTCTGGTTCCTCCCGGTCGCACTGGTCGCCGCCGAGATGGCGACTGTTAAAGGATGGGAAGACGGTGGCATCTATGCCTGGGTCGGCAACACCCTCGGCAAGCGCTGGGGTTTCGCGGCCCTGTTCTACCAATGGTTCCAGATCACGGTCGGCTTCGTGACCATGGCGTTCTTCGTCCTGGCCGCGATTTCGTACATCGTGGGATGGGACGCACTCTACAATAATCCGCTCGTCATGTTCATCGGCGTGGCGGTTATCGTATGGGTGCTCACGCTCACGCAGCTCGGCGGCACCAAGCTCACCGCCCGCATAGCCAAGATCGGCTTCTTCGGCGGCGTGCTGATTCCCGCCGTCGTCCTTCTGATCGGCTTGGTCGCGTACCTGGCCACGGGCGGCGTCTCGCAGCTGCACTTTGACGCGGGCGGTATCGTCCCCGACTTCACGAAAGTCAGCACGCTGGTCATCTTCGCATCGTTCATCCTCGCCTTCGCGGGCGTCGAGGCTTCCGCCTCGCACGTGAACGAGCTGAAGAACCCCGGCAAGATCTACCCGATGGTCATGATCGTGCTCTGCATCCTCACCATCGTGCTCGACACCCTAGGTGGTCTCGCGGTTGCCATGACCATGACCGAGGCGCAGCTCGACGCCAACCTCTCCACCGGCGTCGTCGTGGCGTTCGCCAACATATTCGACGCGCACTTCCACTGCGGATGGCTCGTGTACGTGATCGCGTTCTTGCTGGCAGCAGGCGTGCTCGCAGAGATCTCTTCGTGGATCGTTGGTCCTTCTCGTGCACTGCTCGATACAGCAGACGAGGGCATCATCCCGCGTAGCTTCGCCAAGACCAACAAGCACGGCGTCTCCGTCAAGACCGTCGTGGTCCAGGGCGTCATCGTCACCATCTGGGACGCGGTGCTCTGCGGGTCCATGGCACTGGCGGGTGGCTCGGGCTCGTCGATCTCGTACCTCACGGCAGTCGGCCTGACCGTCGTCATCTACCTCGTGGGCTACGTCCTGTTCTTCCTCGCCTACTTCAAGCTGGTGTTCAAGGGCAAGGACCACACTCGCGTGTTCCAGATCTTCGGCGGCACCGCGGGCAAGTGCATCGTCGCCGGCCTTGGTCTCATACTCACGGTCTTCGCGTTGGTCGTGTCGTTCTTCCCGCCGAGCCAGCTCAATGCGTCGTCCGGCACCGTGTACGTCATCACCCTGCTGATCTGCTGGGTCATCTCGGTGGCGATCCCGTTCGTCATCTACGGCCTGCGCAAGCACTGGAACGGTGGCGTCGACCACAAGCCGCCCACGATTGCGAGCAAGAAGACCGCAGCGGCCACGGCAACGGCCGCAGACGCGCCGACTCCCGTCGGCAAGCACTCCGTCCCCTCGCCCGCTGCCGGCACGCAAGACGCGGCCCCCGCGGACACGCCCCAGAAGGAGTGATGTGTCGACGAACCATACCAAGCACGTGAAGGCACGTAAGTTCGTTCAACGTAGGTACCAAATCCGAAGCGATTCGGATAGTGATTAGGAGGAGATTATCATGACTGTTAAAGACATCGACCTCGTTTCGACCGAGGAACTGGCAGAGATGGACGCCCAGACCTCATACACGTCCCCGATCTTCGGCAGCTATGCCTCGGACGTCGAGATGCCCGAGACCAAGCTCAACAAGATGCCCATCGAGCCGCGTATCGCGAGCGAGATGATTCGCGAGTACATCGGCACCGAGGGCAACGCCCACCAGAACCTCTGCACCTTCGTCCAGACCTACATGGAGCCCGAGGCTGCG
The DNA here is from genome assembly GCA_900556425.1 of uncultured Coriobacteriaceae bacterium. Taxonomy (GTDB): domain Bacteria; phylum Actinomycetota; class Coriobacteriia; order Coriobacteriales; family QAMH01; genus QAMH01. The sequence goes on along the minus strand of USOR01000053.1, from coordinate 3,053 downwards.
GAGCTGATGAAGGACACGCTCGAGAAGAACGCCATTGACAAGGATGAATACCCGATGACGGCCGACCTCGAGAACCGCTGCGTGAAGATCATCCAGAACCTGTGGCACGCCGATCAGGACGAGCAGCCCATGGGCACCTCGACCGTCGGCTCGTCGGAGGCCTGCATGCTGGGTGGCCTGGCCGCCCTGTTCCGCTGGAAGGCCCTGGCCAAGAAGGCTGGCATCGACATCTACAGCGATCATCGCCCCAACCTGGTCATCACCTCCGGCTACCAGATCTGCTGGGAGAAGTTCTGCCGCTACTGGGACATCGAGATGCGTCTGGTCCCCATGGACGCCGAGCACCTGTACATGACCCCGGAGTCGTGCATGCCCTTCGTCGACGACCACACCATCTGCGTCGTCGCCCTGCTCGGCATCACCTACACCGGCTGCTACGATGACGTCAAGGGCATCGACGCTGCCCTGACCGAGTACAACAAGACGGCTAAGGTGCCTGTCCGCATCCACGTCGACGGCGCGTCCGGCGCCATGGTCGCCCCGTTCATCGAGCCCGAGCTCGAGTGGGACTTCCGCCTTCCCAACGTCTGGTCCATCTCGACCTCCGGCCATAAGTACGGCCTGGTCTACCCGGGCATCGGCTGGGTCATGTGGCGTTCGAAGGAGGCCCTGCCCGAGGACCTGATCTTCTGGGTCAGCTACCTCGGCGGCGAGGAGGCCACCATGGCCATCAACTTCAGCCGCTCGGCATCGCAGATCATCGGCCAGTACTACGTCTTCATGCGCAACGGCTTCGAGGGCTACAAGGAGATCCAGAAGCGCACCCTGGACGTAGCACGTCACCTGGTCGACGAGATCAAGAAGATCGGCATCTTCGTCATGTACGAGGAGGCCTCTGAGGTCCCCATCCTGTGCTGGAGCCTTGACCCCAAGGCCGGCAAGAAGTGGACGCTGTACGACCTGGACGACCGTCTGCGCATGCATGGCTGGCAGATTCCGGCTTACCCGCTGCCCGAGAACATGCAGGACGTCACGTGCCAGCGCATCGTGGCCCGCGCCGACCTCTCGATGACCATGGCCGACAAGTTCATCAAGGACATGAAGGCAGAGATTAAGAACCTCGACAACGCGAAGGTGATCGGATCGGCCGACACCAATATCGCCCCCAAGAAGTCGTTCGACCACAGCGGCAGGTAAACGAACGGCCCTCGGAAGGGAAACGATATAGTTTTACTTTCCTCCCCCTACTCACGCCCCGCTTAAGCCGCAAAGCAGGGCAACGGCACGGTACCGGCTCTCCATTTCGATGGAGGGCCGGTACTGGTTTATGTGGGACAAATGGACAGGTCATTTGTCCCACTTACTGCCGGTAGCTATAGCAAATGAGACAACGTCTCTGAGCAACTGTCTCAGCGGGCGGCGTCGACGGCGAGGCGGATGCGGTTCTCGCGGTTGAGCGCCGAGGACTCGGGATCGTAGTCGATGACCGTGATGCGCATGTCGGCAAAGCGCTCGTGCAGCTCGCGCAGGGCCCCGCGGGCGCTCACGTGCCCCTTGAGGCAGCCGAAGCTCAGCAGGTAGATGACGTCGTGGATGCCCTGCTCGGCGAATGCGGCGAGTTGGTCGAGGTAGCGCACGTCGTCGCCCTCGAGAAGCGCGGGGTCGGGCATGACGAGCTCGCATCCGAGCGAATCGAGCACCTCAACGATGCGGTCGTTCATGAAGGGCTCGAACACGATGAGCGGGTTGCCGACGATGCCGATGCGGGGACGAGGATTCGAGTGGGATTTCTCGACTGCGCCGCCTTCGGCGGCTTCGCTCGAAATGACAGAGGGGCTGCCCGCAGTCTTGTCATTTCGACCGGAGGCGCGAAGCGCCGGAGTGGAGAAATCCCCCCGGCCACTTTGTTTTGACGCAATAAGCGTGCTACAATGTCGCATATTTATTACATTAATTATTGTAATATCTTAATTATGCGACATTAAGGACACTCACGAAACGTCCGACTCCCATGAAGACGAGGCTGGCTGCCAAGGACATTGGCGAGTCGGTGACAACGTGGCGCAAGCTGCGTGGGCTGACCATGCAGCAGCTTGCCGACAAGGCAAACGCAAGCCGGGCCACTATCTCGCGGTTGGAGAAGGGCGACCCTTCTGTGTCCTTCGAGACCGTGCTCAACGTGGCCACTATGCTCGGCATAATGGACCGCGTCATCGACGCCTTCGACCCCTTCGAGACTGATTATGGTCGTCTCAGGGTCGAAGAAGAGCTTCCCCAGAGGGTAAGGCGATAGAGGGGATACCAAACTACTGATTTGAAAATGAGACAAAACCCGCTGGGGTATATTCGTTTCAATCCGAGAAGTTTTAGTGAGACAGTTGCTCAGAGCAACTGTCTCACTATTTCGCCCGAAAGCGCGAAGCGCAGGAGTGGAGATATTATTGCTGTCCACCTTGAGCAAAAGAGAAATCGTCCATAATCTATCTCTGCCTGTGTTTCAGCCAATCAAACAAGGCTTACTTTACCTGTTGGAAGATCAGCCACAACCGTGATGCTTCCGCCTAGCGCCTCGACGTACCTTCTTATGGTATCTATGCTCATGGAATCGATATCACCGTTCTCCATGCGAGAGATTCTGTTTTGAGAGACGCCCATCGCGTCGGCCAGCTGAACTTGTGTCAAATCGCAGGACTTTCGCGCTTGACGAAGATTGTATGCCTCGACATATTCCTGTGTCCTGCGGCGGGCTTCATCTGCGCGAGTCTCAGTAATGCCGAACTCTCTTTTGAAATCCGCTAGATTCTTCATGTCAATTACCTAGTCTATCTACTATTTACTTTGATGCTCTCTAAATATTTTCTCGGCTTCAGGAATTGCTTTTCTATACCAGTTATTCCATTTCTCTTTAGTGTTTTTGCCCTTTGACTTATCACCTCCAACAAGCAAGATTGCCTTCCTGCTCGTATCAAAAGCAAAGAGAATGCGTATCTCCGATCCACCGGTGGAGGCTGGACGCAACTCTTTAAGATTGTGCACGTTCGTATGTTCCAGAG
>USOR01000052.1 GCA_900556425.1 uncultured Coriobacteriaceae bacterium | reverse complement strand
CTTGTACACTTTCTTCACTCCTTACTCTATTCAGAAAAAGCGAAGCCGTCCGCGGCGGCTCCGCTTCCTTTGCCCGAAAAGCCAATGCAGGGCGGCGGGGCTGTGCCCCGCCACCGCCTGCATTTGTTCGCATGTGAAGTTTTTAGCCTTTTGCTGTTTAGAAGTCGATCTCTTTGTCGTAGTACTCCTGGTCATATGGAACGTTCTTCTTTGCCATGCCGAGCTCCTTTCGTGTGGTATCGGTCTTGCTCTCGGATAGACGCCCGCTATTTCACCACTCTTCGACTTCGTTGCATAGAGTTTTGACCATGCGTAGTTTTGATACCTTGCTATTGATAAAATAGATTGGCAAGCAATATATACGATTGAAGGAAGCCATGACCCTCCAACAGCTTCGTTATCTCATCGCAATAGCCGAGACCGGATCCATGAGCGCGGCGGCCAAGCGCATGTACGCATCACAATCGAACCTTTCGATTGCAGTCAAGGAACTCGAGCGTGAGTTCGGTATCGAGATTTTCACGCGTACCAATCGTGGTGTGGCTCTCACCAACGAAGGGAACGAACTGCTTGCCTATGCGCGGCAAATCGTCGAGCAGGCAAACATGCTCGAGGCGCACTATGCGAGCAAGAGCCACGAAGCACGCTTCTCGGTCTCCACGCAGCACTACGCGTTCTGCGTTCGTGCGTTCATCAACACCGTTGATAGCTGCGACGACGAGGAATACGACTTCATCATGCGCGAGGCGGCCACCGGCGAGATTATCGAGGACGTGCGCACGCATCGCTCTGACATCGGCATTCTCTACATCGACCGGCACAATGCACGCGTGCTCAGAACGGCGTTCGACGATGCCCAGCTTGTGTTCACGCCGCTCTTTGAGGCGCCCGTCAACGTTTTTGTAGGCGAGCACCATCCGCTGGCGCACCGTGAGATGCTCACGCTCGATGAACTGGAAGATTACCCGCGCTATTCGTTCGAACAGGGTGTCGCCAACTCGTTCTTCTTTTCGGAGGAACCGCTCTCCGAGGTGCCGCACAAGCGCAAGATCCGCATTTCGGATCGTGCCACGCTTACAAGCTTGCTGACGGATTTCGACGGCTACACGCTCTCGACGGGCATACTCACGCCCGAGATGCAGGATGGCATCGTCACCATCCCGCTCGATACCGACATTACCATGACCGTGGGATATCTCATTCACAAGGACCGTGTGCTCGATGGCCTGCTCGCGGCGTACATCGACAACCTACGAACCGTCATCAAGAATAACCCGCTCGTTGCCCGCTATCTCGGGGAATAAGCGGGGAAGGAACGATTGCGACGACGGACACATCGCGGATTTTTTTTCGATTATGTGTAGTCGTTTGAAGTTCGATGCAGTCTTTTTTCGATTTTGTGGGCTGAATTGGTGCTGATGTTCACACTATCGAAATTTTTATGCAGGTAGCTTCGTCTCGATTCCACATAATCGCAATTTCTTTGCATGTCCCTTTCCCCGGTCGCACACAATCGCATTTTTCTGCATTCCATAAATGAGTCTCTGGGTCCACTTGGCTCATTCTCTCGATATGGCACACAATGCGGTACCATGTGGAGCTAACTTAAAGCCACCGGCGAATGAGGCTGTCATGAGCGACCAATTCGACAATCGCGAACTAATCATCGAGTACCTCGAATCGGGGTGCAAGGGCGGTGACATGGGCTATATCGGCGTCGAGATCGAGCAGTTCGTGCTCGACGAAGATGGCGATCGCGTGCCCTACATCGAAAAGCATGGCCGCTTGGGCGTGCGCGACATTCTCGAGCAGTTGAGTCCGTACTATTCCGAGGTCGTGCGCAACGAGGAAGGCGACATCCTGTCGCTGTTCCGTCTCGATTCCAACGTCACCATCGAGCCCGCCGCCCAGCTCGAGGTCTCCATATCACCCATGTTGTCGCTGGCAGACGTCGAGCACGAGTACGATAACTTCGCGTTGCGCATGAAGCAGATTCTCAGGCCATTCGATTACACGCTCGTGCCGCTGGGCTACGACCCCAAGAACCATGCGGCTGACCTGCCCATCATTCCCAAGCCGCGCTATCACTTCATGGACGAGTACTTTTCGAAGCTTCCCGGCATGCATGCCGAGCGCATGATGCGCGCGACCACTTCGATGCAGGTTTCCATTGATTTCGCGAACGAGGCCGACGCCGTGCGCAAGCTGCGCATCGCCACTTTGCTTGGCCCGGTCTTCTCATATTTGCTCGACAACGTTCCTGTCTTCGAAGGCGAGCCAAACTCCACGCCGCTGCGTCGTATGAAGGTGTGGCGCGAGGTTGATCCCGCGCGTTGCGGTGCCATTCCCGGCCTCTTCGACGAGGGCTTTGGTTTTGGCGCGTACGCTGACTGGCTCCTGTCCACGCCGCCTATCTTCATCACGCGACCCGATGTGCATTCCACCGGATCGATGACCGCGGCCGAAGCCTATGCGGATGCGCCTATGGACAAGGCCGATATCGAGCACCTGTTTAGCGTGGTGTGGCCTGACGTGCGTCTCAAGCGCTACGTCGAGATTCGACAGGGCGATTCGGTGCCCTTTGACGTCGCGCTCGGATACGCCGCGCTTATCAAGGGCATTTTCTATGGCGAGACCAACCTCGACATCATCGAACACGCGCTCGGGGTGGGCGAGGACGGCATCTGGCCTTACACCGAGCAGAGCGTCGAGGATGCCATCGATGCCGTGATTACCGACGAGCTCGATGCCGTGATTTATGGCCGTACGCTTGAGAGCTGGATTGGGCTGCTCTTCCAGATTGCACCCGACGGCCTGGGTGTCGAGGCGGACTATCTCGAGCCGCTCATGGACTTCAAGGGGATCTAACATGGCGGGGACCTTCACCGACCAGGTTCGCATACAGGTCAAATCTGGCAACGGCGGTGCCGGATGCACCTCGTTTCGTCGCGAGGCCCATGTTCCCAAGGGTGGTCCTGACGGCGGCGATGGTGGCCGCGGTGGTGACATCATCATCGTTGCGGACGCCACGGTTTCCACGCTCATCGACTATCGCTACAAGCACCATTTCAAGGCGCAGAAGGGTACGCATGGCCAGGGCAAGCGCATGCATGGCGCAAATGGCGAGGACCTCATCCTCAAAGTGCCCGTTGGCACGGTCGTGCGCCTGCTTGACGAGGATCTGGAGCCGTGCGAGGAAATCGCCGACCTCACCCACAACGGTGAGCGTGTGATCGTTGCCAAGGGTGGCCGTGGTGGCCGCGGCAACACGCATTTCGTCACGCCGACGAGACGTGCGCCCTCGTTCTCCGAGTTGGGCGAGCCAACCGAGCCGTTCTGGATCGAGCTCGAGATGAAGCTCATGGCAGACGCCGCGCTCGTGGGCATGCCGTCGGTGGGCAAGAGCTCGCTCATCGCCTGCATGTCGGCCGCGCGCCCCAAGATTGCCGATTATCCGTTTACCACGCTCACGCCTAATTTGGGGATGGTGCGCTATGGCGATCTGAGCTTTACGGTTGCCGATGTTCCCGGCTTGATCGAAGGCGCTGCCGAAGGCAAGGGCCTGGGTCACGAATTCCTGCGCCATGTCGAGCGCACAGCCCTCATCTTGCATGTGGTCGATCTGACGGGTGGCCTCGAGGGGCGCGATCCTGTCGAGGATTACGAGATCATCAAGCGGGAGCTGGAACTCTACGCGCCCGAGCTCGCCGACCGCCCCGTCATCGTCGTGGGCAACAAGGTCGATGTGCCCGGAACCGAGGAAAACCTCGAGCGTTTACGCGCGCACGTGAAGGCCGAGAGCGAGGAGCTCTCCGAGCGTCTGCTCGACGAGGGCATCGACATCGCCAATCCCATCCCGTTCTTCGCGGTGAGCGCCGTGACGCAAACGGGTATCGACTCGCTCATCGCGGCGACGGCAACCGAGGTCCATCGTCTGCGCGAGCAGGCGGCCGAAGATCCGATGCCCGAGTACGACCAGATCTGGGAGCACAAGCGCCTCGAGCGCGATCGTGCCATCGAGGTCGAACAGGAAGAACCACATGCCTGGCGTGTGCATGGCAGCGGTATCGAGCGCATGGTCGTCCAGACCGAGTGGGATAACGATGAGGCCGTCGCCTTCCTGCAGCGCCGCATGGAACGCGCCGGCGTCGAGCGCGCGCTTACTGCGGCTGGCGCCGTGGCCGGCGATGAGGTGCGCATCATGGATATCGCCTTCGAGTTCGAGCCTGCGGGCTGGGGCGACGAGGAGTTCGACAATATCATTGACCGAGAGGGCTAGACGATGAAGCACGTGGTGATCAAGATCGGTTCGTCCACCCTCGTGAAGGATGGCAAGATTGATGCCGTCTTCATGGGGCATCTTGCTTCCGAGTGCGCCAACCTCATGCACGACGAGGGTATCCAGCCCATCATCGTGTCCTCGGGGTCTATCGCGCTGGGTCTCGAAGTGCTCGGCATTCACGGCGATCGCCCCGATGACATGCCCACGTTGCAGGCCGCGGCCTCGATTGGACAGGTTGGCCTCATTCGCCAGTACACCGACACCTTCGCCTGCTTCGGCGTGACGGTGGGGCAGATTCTCATGACGCGTGCGACCACCGGGCAGCGCGAATCGTACCTGCATGCGCGCGACACCATCGAGCGTCTGCTCGAGCTGGGTGTGGTGCCCATCATCAACGAGAATGACACCGTTGCCGTCGAGGAGATTCGCTTCGGCGACAACGACACGCTCGCGGCCATGGTCGCGACATGCGTAAACGCTGACCTTGTGGTATTGCTCAGCGATATCGACGGCCTGTATACGGCTGATCCGCGTAAAAACGAGGACGCCGAACTGCTCAATACCGTAAGCAAGATGAGCGAGGAAATCGAGAGTGGCGCTGGTGGTGTGGGAAGCCGTAGCGGTTCGGGTGGCATGATCACCAAGATCGCGGCCGCGCGCGTGCTCATGGCAGCAGGTATCCCCATGGTCATCTGCGAGGGCCATCGTCGCGGAGCCATTACCGATGCGGTGCATGGGCGTCAGGTCGGTACGACCTTCTTCGACGAGAGCTCGAACGGTCTTGCGGCGCGCAAGTCGTGGATTGCACTTGGTGGCAAGGTGAAGGGATGCGTTACTTGTGATGATGGTGCCTGCAACGCGCTTCTGAATCACGGCGGCTCATTGTTGCCCGTAGGTATCGTCGCGATCGAGGGCACGTTCGAGGCAGGAGATCCGGTCGACGTCGTCGATCTGCAGGGACGCATCATCGGGCGTGGTCTGGCCGGGTATGCAGCGAGCAAGCTGCAGGGGTTACTGGGCAAGCATGGTGCCCGCGAGTTCATCAATCGAGACGAGCTCGTCATCTTCTAAATGGGACAAATGGACAGGTCATTTGCCCCACTTGTCATTTCGACCGAAGGCGCGAAGCGCCGTAGCGGAGAAATCTCGCCATTATCCCGCCTGCCGAACGATTGCGGCGAGACCAGAGCAGCACCGTTATACTTATGCCGTTATGTAACCTTTCAGGGAAGGTGAATCTGGAATGTCTCTCAAAATCGGCATCAATGGCTTTGGCCGCATCGGTCGTCTGGTCTTCCGTCTTGCAGAGCTTGATCCGGACGTCGAAGTCGTCGCAATCAACAACCCGAGTGACCTCGAGTGTGCGGCGTATCTGACCAAGTACGATTCCAGCCAGGGCCGTGTCTTCGAGGAGTGCTATGCCAAGGAGGGCGCGCTCGTTGTCGAGGGCCACGAGATTAAGGCGTTCCAGACGCGCGAGCCCAAGGAGCTCGATTGGGCTTCCGTGGGCGCCGAGGTTGTCATCGAGTCCACGGGTCGCCTCAAGACCGGCGAGGCTTGCCAAGTGCACCTCGACAACGGTGCCAAGAAAGTCGTCATCTCCGCTCCGGGTACGGACGTGGACGCCACCATCGTCATGGGTGTCAACCAGGACGTCTACGATCCGGCAACGATGAACATCGTCTCCAATGCGTCGTGCACCACCAACTGCCTTGCCCCGTTTGCCAAGGTTCTCAATGATTCCTTTGGCATCAAGCGCGGTCTGATGAACACCATTCACGCCTACACCAACGACCAGAAGATTCTCGACGTGCACCACAAGGACTTCCGTCGTTCGCGCGCTGCCGCGCTTTCCATGATTCCCACCTCCACCGGTGCCGCCAAGGCCGTCGGCCTGGTGCTTCCCAGCCTGCAAGGCAAGCTCGACGGCTTCGC
>USOR01000051.1 GCA_900556425.1 uncultured Coriobacteriaceae bacterium | reverse complement strand
CAAACGCTATTCCTCGTCAAAGACCTCTTGATCCGTGCGACCGGTGAGCTCCTTGGCCATATCGCGCAGCTTGAACTTCTGGATCTTGTTGGCCGGGTTCATGGGGAACTCGTCGACGAAGAACACGAACTTGGGCACCTTGAAGCGGGCGATACGCGGAATCGCGTACTCGCGCACGTCCTCCTGCGTCATGTCCTCGTAGCCCTCGCGCGTGCGAATGAAGGCGGTCACGACCTCGCCATACTTCTCGTCGGGACAGCCCACGACCTGCGCGTCGAGAACGCCGGGCATCGTGAGCAGGAAGTTCTCGACCTCAAGCGGATAGATGTTCTCGCCGCCGCGGATGATCATGTCCTTGATGCGACCCGTGACGCGGAAGTAGCCCTCCTCGTCGATCGTGCCCATATCGCCGGAGTGCAGATAGCCTTCCTCGTCGATGGCCTTGGCCGTCTCCTCGGGCATCTTGTAGTAGCCCTTCATAACGTTGTAGCCGCGGCAGCACAGCTCGCCGTGCTGGCCCGGACCCAAGGGCTCACCTGTGTTGACGTCGGCAACCTTAACCGATACCGGCGGATGCTTGCGACCCACCGTCGTACACTTGTGCTCGACATCGTCATCCACGCTCGTCTGCGTGAATACGGGGCTTGTCTCGGTGAGTCCGTAGCAGATGGTGATGTCGCGCATGTTCATCTTGTCGATGACCTCCTGCATGGTCGCGGGAGGACAAGGCGAGCCGGCCATGATGCCGGTGCGCAGAGAGGACATGTCGTACTTGTCGAAATCGGGATGGTTGAGCTCGGCGATGTACATGGTGGGGACGCCATACACCGCGGTGGCCTTCTCGCGGTCAATGCCGCGCAGGACCATCTCGGCGTCAAAATCCTCGATGCCCACGATAGTGCAGCGGTGCGTGAGTATGGCCATGATGCCAAGCACGCAGCCAAAGCAGTGGAAGTACGGTACCGGCAGACATACGCGATCGTTGGGCGTGAGCTTCATGCCCTCGCCGATGAAGAATCCGTCGTTGAGGATGTTGCGATGCGTGAGCATGACGCCCTTGGGAAAGCCTGTCGTGCCACTCGTGTACTGCATCATGCAGCAATCGTTGTTATCGAAGGACTGGGTGACCTTCACGAGCTCCTCGGCATCGACGTATTCGCCAAGCAGGAGCAGCTCGGGCACATTGTAGAAACCACGATGCTTCTCGGGCCCCATGTAGATGAGGTTCTTGAGGAAGGGGTATTCCTCGGTGTTGAGATAGCCACGCTGCTGCGTGAGGGACTCCGGCACGAGCTCACGAATGATTCCCTTGTAATCGATGTCGCGATACTGGTCGATGATGCAGAGCGCCTTCATATCGCTTTGCTTGAGCACGTAATCGAGCTCGTTGGACTTGAAGACCGGATTCATCGTAACCATGACGACACCGATCTTGGCGCAGGCGTACATGAAGGTGACCCAGTCGGGGATATTGCGAGCCCAGACGCCCAGATGATCACCTGGGCGCATGCCGATGTAGAGCATGCCACGCGCAAGGCGGTCGGTCCTGTCGTTGAACTCCGCATAGGTCCAGCGCAAGTCGCGATCGGGATAGACCATGAACTCATGATCGGGATCGATTGCAGTCTGGAAGCGCAGGTAATCGCCGAGCGTCATCTCGGAGAGCAACGGGTAGTCCTGGTCACCAAACTGCGGAACGCTACCATCCTCGCGCGCAGACGGATGCATGATCTCCTCTGCACGCTCGAGGCGAAAGTCAATCTCCTCCTGGGTCCACCCGTTTTCCGCGACGAGGTGATCCGTTGCCATGTAGGCGGGAGATTCTTCCATAACCTTTGTCATTGTCAGCAACGCCCCCTTCTAAACCGGCGTGTACACGACGGCGAGAAACTTCGCCTTTTGGCCGTCATGGGCACGGACCTCATGCGGAACGATGGAGTCGTAGTAGATAGACTCGCCGGGATGCAATACGAAAAGCTCCTTGCCATACTCGATCTCGATCTCGCCCTCCATGCCATAGAGCCACTCCTCGCCCTCGTGGCCGACGAGCTTGTGGCTCGTCTCGCCAGACGGATCGACGGTGATGATGAAGGGGTCGATATGACGCGATGGTTTGCCGGCAGCTAGACTGAAGTAGGACAAATCGCCCGCATCGTTATTCGTCTCGAGGCTCTTGAGGCGCGTGACCTCCTCCATTTGCTCGGACGAGATATACAGGGGCCCCAAAGCCTCATCGTCATCCATGAGCGTACCGAGACGCACGCCAAGAGCGCGCGTGATCTTGATAAGGGGCGCTAGCGAAGGGGGAAGCTCGCCGTTCTCAAGGCCAACGATGGTCTCGAGCTCGCACTGGCAGCGATCTGCCAGATCCTGCTGCGTAAGGTGATGCGCCTCGCGCAGGGTCGTGATTTTGTTTCCCAGCTTGTTGTTTGCTTCTTCGCTCATGCCTTTCTCCTTATCCTTGCTATCCTTCACTCGCCATCCAAGCGAGTAAATCCCATACAGTACCACGTATATCCAAGAACGGCTCCCCACATTGAGGAGCCGTCCACAATAGACCATGTCGGGCTCATCACATAGCTATGCCAAGCTCAAGTGCGGCTAGGTTCTTATCAACCATCTCGACCTTGCGTGCGGGGACGGCCTTGCGGATAGCCGCATCGAGCGTCTCGCGCGCGCAGAACTGCGTCTCGGCCCAGAGCTTGCCCACGCACACGATATTCGCGAGACCCTTGAGTCCCTCTTCCTCGGCAGCCGAGGTCGCGGGGATCATGAACGAGGTGATGTCGCTACGCGACGGACCGTTGTTGGTAAGCGCGCTGTCGATGACCATGATGCCGCCAGGCACGATGGCATCCTCGAACTTGTCGACCGATGGCTGGTTCATGGCGATGACCGCCGTGGGATTGGTGATAAGCGGCGAGCCGATGGGCTCGTCGGCAAGCGTCACCGAGCAATTCGCGGTTCCGCCTCGCATCTCGGGGCCGTACGAGGGCAGCCACGAAACCTGACGGTCCTCGATGAGGCCAGCGTAGGCAATGACCTTGCCGCCGAAGAGCAGGCCCTGTCCGCCAAAGCCAGAGAGGATGAAACGCATTTCCTGATTCATTACTGCGCACCTCCCTCGGCGACGATCTTGCTGTCCTTGGCGCGCTCGGCTGCGGCAGCGGCAACGCTCTCGTAGCCCTCTGCGAGCACGTCACGATACACGCCGAGCGGATAATACGGCAGCATGTTCTCGCGCATCCACGTGAAGGAATCCTGCGGCGTCATGCCCCAGTTGGTCGGGCAGGTCGAAACGACCTCGATGAGCGAATAGCCCACGCCGTCCACCTGGTTCTGGAACGCCTTCTTGATGGCCTTCTTGGCCTTGCGCACGTTTGCCGGCGTATCCACGGCGACACGCTCCAGATACGCAGGGCCGTCGAGCGTGGCGAGCATCTCGCAGATGCGCACGGGATAGCCTGCGCTCGAGGTATCGCGTCCGTAGGGCGAGGTCTGCGTGACCTGGTGTGGCAGGCTCGTCGGGGCCATCTGACCACCGGTCATGCCGTAGATCGCGTTGTTGATGAAGATGATGGTGATGTTCTCACCGCGCGTTGCGGCATGCACCGTCTCGGCCGTGCCGATGGATGCAAGGTCGCCATCGCCCTGATAGGCGAAGACGACGTTATCCGGCAGCACGCGCTTGATGCCCGTCGCCACCGCAGGCGCGCGTCCATGGGCGGCCTCGACCATATCGCAGCCGAAGAAGTTGTAGCCCATGACCGAGCAGCCAACGGGCGTCACACCGACGGTCTTGCCCTCGATGCCGAGCTCATCGATGGTCTCGGCGACAAGGCGATGCACGATGCCATGGGTGCAACCCGGACAGAAGTTGGTAACGACAGGCAGCAGCGCATTGGGGCGCTCGAAGACGATCTTCTCCTCTTTTTCCGCCATGCTACTCACCCACTTTCTGGTCGAAGGCGACAATGGCGTCGAGCACCTCGTCAGGCGTCGGGATGACACCGCCCGTGCGGCCATAGAACTCGACGGGGGCACGACCGGCAACGACGAGACGCACGTCCTCGACCATCTGGCCCATGTTCATCTCGACCGTGAGATAGCCCTTGACATGGCCGACGGTCTTCTCGAGCGCATCGACCGGGAACGGCCAAAGCGTCACGGGGCGGAAAAGGCCCGCCTTGATGCCCTGCTCGCGAGCGGCTCGCACGGCGTTGCGCGCAATACGCGCCGCCGCGCCGAAGGCAACGACGATGATGTCGGCGTCATCGCAGAGGAACTCCTCCGAAATCTGCTCGCGCTCCTTGATGAGCTCATAGCGCTCGAAACGCTCATGGTTGATGCGGTCGAGGTCCTCGGCCGTGAGGTAGAGCGAGTTCGCGACGTTGTGCTCGCGCTCGTTGTTGTGTCCCGTGCAGGCCCAGGGGCGCTCGGGAAGTTTCTCGATGGGGTCACGCAGCTCGACCGGCTCCATCATCTGGCCAAGTAGGCCGTCGGCCAAGATCATGACGGGCATGCGGTACTCGTCGGCGATATCGAAGGCCTTGTAGGTGTAATCGGCCATCTCCTGCACGGTCGAGGGTGCGTAGACGACCATCTGGAAATCACCATGTCCGAGTGCCTTGGTAGCCTGCCAGTAATCGGACTGGGAGGGCTGGATGGAACCGAGACCCGGACCGCCACGCATGACGTTGATGATGACGGCGGGAAGATCGGCACCGGCAATGTAGGAAACGCCCTCGCTCTTGAGCGAGATACCAGGCGACGATGAGGAGGTCATCGCGCGTGCGCCTGCGGCAGCAGCGCCGTAGACCATGTTGATGGCCGCGACCTCGCTCTCGGCCTGCAGGAAGGTGCCGCCGATCTTGGGCATGTGCTTGGACATGTAGGCGGACAGCTCCGTTTGGGGCGTGATGGGATACCCGAAGAAGTGCTTGCAGCCGGCGCGCATGGCGCTTTCTGCCAAGACCTCGTTTCCCTTCATGAGCACTTTCTCTGACATCGTGCTACCTCCAGACCGTAATCGCGACATCGGGGCACATGAGCGCGCACGAGCAACATCCCGTGCACCTATCCATATCGATGCAATGCGCCGGATGGTAGCCCTTATCCGTTATCTTGTCCTGGTCGAGCTCGACGATGTGCACGGGACATGCATCAACGCAGAGGCCGCAGCCCTTGCAAAATGCATCGTCAACGATCATTTTCGCCATGTGTAAGCTCCTTTCTCGACCCGATTATTCCCAGGGGTTCTTGACATATAGACGTATAGGATAGACCAACGAGGCAAGCTTGGTCTCCGCAAATGCCTCTTTACCATCCTCAACGAGCGATTCGGGGATGGTTTTTGCCACGAGCGGCAAGCCGCAGAGCTCGCTTACCGTCTGGGCATAGGCGTCAGCATCCATCAGGGCATCAAGGTCCGTCTCGTCCTTGAGGTGCGCGTTGTCGATGAGACCCGTCGCCTGCAGATGCGTCGCCGTCTCGATTTCACGCAAGTTCTCGACCGCATCGTGCGGGTCTGCCATGAGGTTACGGTGGCGATTAAGCACGTAGAGCACCGCATGGTCTTGCTTGCGCACGGCTGCCGAGAAGCGGCCCAGCGAACCTGCCCCCACGTCATCTCCACCCAAGTCGACGATGACGAGATGCTCCTCGCTTGCGTCCTCAAGCGTAGACATGATGGCGCCCGTGAGGCTTGGCACGTCGAGGCTTGTCCCAGCTTCGGAGAAGACGGGGGCGACGAGATGCACGCCAGCGCTTTCGAGTAGCGCGCGCTGCTCGCTCGCACGGAAGTACGGATTGACGATGTCGAGGTCCACAAGCGTCACCTCACGTCCCGCCTCAACGAGGTCGAGCGCAAGGTTGACGGAGAAATTCGTCTTGCCCGATCCATAGTGTCCGGCAACGATCGTGATGGGTGCGAGTGCCGCCTCGAGGCTCACTGGCATATGCGACATTACACCAGACCGTCCTTGTTCTCGTTCTCGTCGTTATCGCGAATCGCGGCGCGGCGGATCTTGCCGTTGACGGTCTTGGGAAGTTCGTCGACATAGGCGACGATGCGCGGGAACTTATATGGAGCGGTGCGACGTTTCACCCAACGCTGCAGCTCCGTCGTGAGCGCATCCGAGGGCTCGTAGCCATCGGCCAGAACGACGGTCGCCTTCACGGCCTTGCCACGAACCGGATCGGGGACACCCGTGACGGCGCACTCGCGAACCGCGTC
>USOR01000050.1 GCA_900556425.1 uncultured Coriobacteriaceae bacterium | reverse complement strand
TCAAGCGATCCGCGAATCACTTCGAGACGTTGCGCGGCGTCACTGCCAGCCTCGGCCGCGATGTTCTCGTTTGCCGTGGCATCCACCGTCACGCCGTCAAAGCCGGCCGCGTAATCGACGGTCTCCTCGCCGGCTGCCTGTGCCTCGACTTCCACGGCACCTTTCTCCCTTGCCTTGTCGCGTACGAAGAAGAGGATGACGAGTACGGCGATGACCATGATCGCCGCCGTGGTGGTAAACGCCATGTGGTCGCCGATGAACATCTGCTCGATGCCCACGGCATCAGGCGCGAAGACGGGCGCGAGTGCGGAGATGGACACGAGAACGGCCGTGCCGAGCGAGGCGGCAACCTGGTTGAGCGTGTTGGACAGGCCCTGCGCATGCTGGATGACGTCGTTGGGCAGCGAGTTGACGCCCCAGGTGTTGAGCGGGGTCATCGTGAACTGCAGGCCGATGGTGAGAATCGTGTAGGCGAGCATGATGAAGATGAAATCGGTATCCATACCCAGAAGCGTGAGGCAAAACGCGCCGAAGAGCGCGACGATGGAACCGGGCACGACGACCTTGCGCACACCGAATCGGTCGAAGAGACGGCCACTCACGAGTCCCATGAAGGCGCCGATGACCGCGCCGGGCAGCATGGCGACACCCGACATCGTGGCCGAGTAGCCGCAGACGCCCTGGATGTAGAGCGGCGTGATGACGCCCGTGCCCATGAGGGCGGCCTGTACGATGACGATGATGATGACGGTCGTCGCGTACTTGCGCGTCTTGAGGATGTCGACCTTGAGCATCGGGACGGGTAGCTTGAGCTGGCGACGCACGAAGAGACCCACGAGCACGAGGCCGACGACGATGAGCGCACCCGTTACGAGGAGGTTATCGCTCGAGGAGAAGGTCGAGAGGCCATATAGCAGGCAGATAAGACCCGCGGAGGAGAGCAGGACGGAGAGCGGATCGAAGCTCGTGCGCTTGAAGTCGCCGTAGTTGCGTAGCAACACGAGCGAGAGTACGAGGACGACGACGGTCAGGATCGTGACGATGCCGAACAACCAGCGCCAACCAACCGAGTCGACGAGCAAGCCTGCAACCGAGGGACCGATGGCCGGGGCAAAGCCGATGATCAACCCGATGGCACCCATGGCGGTGCCGCGTTTTTCGCGAGGGAAGACGAGCAAGATCACCGTGAACGCCATGGGCATGACCATGCCCGTGCATGTGGCTTGCAGCACGCGACCGAGCAGTAGCACCCAGAAGTTGGGGGCAAGTGCGGCGGCGAGGCTGCCGATGGCGAAGATGACGAAGCCCGTGTTGAAGAGCTGACGGGTCGTGTAGCGTCCGATGAGGAAAGCCGATAGCGGGATGATGACGGCCTCGACGAGGGAGTAACCGCTCGTGAGCCACTGCACGGTGGTCGCATCGACCGAGAGGCTTGCCATGATGGCGGGAAGCGCGGGGGAGAGCAAGGTCTGATTAAGAACCGCCAGCAGCGTGCCCGCCAGCAGCACGCCGATCATTACCATGTCTCTTCTGCTCACACCCAGTGCCATGCTTCATCAGCCCTTCGTTGCTATTCGTCTAAATTGGATTGTGACTACCTATTGTAGCCAAGATTCGGGTCCGAAACGTTACGCCTCGTCAACGGATGCGAGCCTTGCCTTCACGATGCGTCGGTCATAGGTGATGAGTCCGTTGACCTCTTCCTCGACATCCGTAAGCTGCGTGTAGACGTAGCCGGAAAGGCCCGCGGCTTCAAGCGCATTGGCCTCGTCGAGCCTATGCTTGACGGCAGCGGTGAATTCTTCCGCATCCTCGTGATTGTCGTAACCGTAGGATCGCTCGATTGCGCTATGTCCTTCGACGCGGAACGCGCTGCCGCCGAACTCCGATATGACGCGCGCACGTTCGTCATCGCGTCCATGGCCCTTGGGCAGACGCAAATCGCGGAAGTAGTTGTGCTCGCTGACGCAATCTCCGCCACCTTGGTCGTACCAACCGCTTGCCTGGTCAAAGGGACGCGTATCGTCAAGCTGCGCCAATGCGTTCGTCATCTCGTTCGCTTCGAACTGCCCCCAGGCTTCGTTGAAGACGGTCCAGCTCGCGATGCAGGGGAAGAAGCGGAGATGCTCGATGGTTGCACGCGCCTCCTCGAGCCAGAGCTCACGCGTAGATGCGTCTTCGGCACCGAAGCGTGCGAGTTTCTTCGTGTCATCGACATGACGTGCGATGCCGGGAAAGACCGTTGGCAGCTGGTTGGTCCAAAACGCGGGGTAACTCTGGGCGCCACCGTTGACCATGTCCTGCCATACGATCATGCCGAGGCAGTCGCAGTGGTAATACCAGCGCGCCGGCTCGACCTTGAGATGCTTGCGCAGCATGTTGAAGCCGAGTTTGCGGGCTGTCTCGATGTCGTAGCGCAGGGCCTCGTCACTTGGTGCGGTGAGCAGGCCATCGGACCAATACCCCTGGTCGAGCACGCCCTTGAGAAAGAGCGGCTCGTGATTGCAGCAGAAGACCGGCATGCTCTTGCCCTCGACGCGCTCGATGGTGAAGTTGCGAAATGCGCAGTAGCTGCCCACGGCATCCTCGCCATAGGAGATGCCAAGGTCGTAGAGGTGCGGATCAGCGGGGCTCCAGAGACGGGGATTCTCGAGCGTAAGCTCGATATCGTGGGGGCCGGGGCCTTGCGCGGATGCGCTTGCAGACGCGACGAGCTCACCTTCGTCGAAGACGTCGACCGAGAGCGCACGCTCGGTATCGCCGATGTTGCCCGCCACGTGCACGCGCAGCTGCAGCATGTCCTCGTTGGTGCGTACGTCGAGCTTCTCGACATACGGGTCGCTGACCTCCTCCATCCAGACGGTCTGCCAGATGCCGCTTTGGGCGGTGTACCAGATGCTGCCACGGTCGAGGCGTTGCTTGCCGCGTGGCTGCGTGCCCGTCTCGCTCGGGTCGCGTACGGCGAGGTCGATCGTGGCGACCGATTCTGCGTCGCCGAAGGCCTGCAGGGCGTCCGTGATATCGAAGCTGAAAGGCGTGTAGCCACCGCGATGGCTTCCGACGGGATGCCCGTTGACGATGCACTCGCACGCGAAGTCGACTGCTCCGAAGTGCAGGAGATAGCGTTTGCCCGGGCGCTTGAGCATCGAGACGCTGCGGCGATACCAGATGGTCTCGTGGGGAAGCAGTTGGTGGCCTACTCCGGAGAGCGCTGATTCAGGGGAGAAGGGAACGAGTATCCGCCCGCTGTAGACGGGGTCGGCTTCGTTTCCCTCCTGCTGGTCTGTGCGTATCGTGCATTCCCACCAGCCATTGAGGTTCGCGTATGATTCGCGGCGCATCTGGGGACGCGGATATTCCTGGAGCAGGTCGTGGGGGTCAAGTGCCTCTCTCCAAGGCGTGAGGAGCTGCACGAGCTCGTCATCGGGATGGGTCTGCAGGGCGCTCTTGAGCGCGCGTCTGAAATCGAACATCTTCGCTGCCCCATCCTTTTTATCTCGCCTGCAGGTAATTCGGAACGTCTGGTGGTACAATCATACGCGATATAGATTATTTGCCAGACGAACAATTCAAAAATCATAATACGTGTGGAAGGGCCGGCCATGGATATTGTGTCACCCGAGCACCATCAGGCGTCTGGATTCATCGACCACTGTCGCGTAAGCGTTCCCGGCAGAACCGAAGTTGCAGGAAACCACCAAGATCATCAAGGTGGCTGTGTCATCGCCTCGGCCGTCGACAGGCGTATCGTCTGCGATGCATATGTGGATGCCGGTAGCCGCATTCGTGTGCGTTCCCACGGGCATGGAGAATGCTCCATCAACCTTGCCGATCCCAATTGCTGGACCTCGCGGGCAAGTGAGCGCAACACGACCGTCTCGCTCGTGCGCGGAATGGCTGCCCAGCTCATGCAGCAGGGCGTCGAGTTGCAAGGTTGCACGCTCGACATCCACTCGGACATACCCTCTGGGGCGGGGCTTTCCAGCTCGGCTGCCTTCGAGCTTTGCGTGGGTGCCGCACTTGCCGTCATCGGTGGCTGGCGCATCATCGCGCACAGGGATGGCGTCTCACTCGAGGACGACATTCGCGAGAAGCGTCTTACGCCCTTGCATCTATCTCAGATGGCCCTGCATGCCGAGCGGGCTTTCTTTGGCAAACCCTGTGGCATCATGGACCAAATCGCCTGCGCGTTTGGCGGCGTCATTCTCATGGATTTCGCCAATCGCGTGAATCCTGCGATAAGCAAGGTCATCTTGCCGCCTTCCTGCGATGGCTACACCTATCTTCTCGTGAACTGTGGAAGCGGACACGAGAATGCGACGAGTTCCTTCGCGAGCGTCGCGCAGGACATGCAAGATGCGGCCGATGCCTTCGGCGTCGCGCAGCTTCGTGACATCTCCATGGACCAATACGTCAACGACATCGGCCGCGTTCGTGCAGAGTACGGCGATCTTGTTGCCTTGCGCGGCCTGGCCTTCTTCGAGGAGTTTCGTCTCGTGCAGCGGCGCGTCGAGGCCTTGCGTCGCGATGATGCCCAAAGCTTCGTATACCTGACCAATCGCTCGAGCATCGTGTCGGCAGAGCACCTGCAAAACGTCGGCTTCCCCGGAGATCACGAGGACGCCATGGTCACGCTTGCCCTGTGCCAGCGCGTGCTCGCGGAGCTCACCGTTCCCGTCGACGGCACGCTGTGCGGTTCGGCACGCATTCATGGCGGCGGCTTTGGCGGCACCATCCAGGTGGTCGTGCCCAATGACAAGGTCGAGCCCTTCGTGAAGCGCATCGAGAGCCTGCTTGGCATCGGGGCCTGCATGCTCGTGAAGCTCGGGGCACCGGGCATCAGGGTCGAGTCCGCCGCCGCATGACGGCAGCGTGTCGGCGTTCCCCTCGAAGCGCGTAGAGCGGCTGTGATGGTATAATCTGCGCTTGATTCTCTTGGCGTTCACGAGGGGAGGGGCACGGGATGTACATGCAGATTCGCCTGCCTTTGGCGTGCCTCGTCATCATGCTCTACTGCCTGCTGCTCTTCCTGCGCAAGCGCCGCCTGCCCACGAAGGCATCTCGTGTCTTTTCCTGCATGGGTTATGTGAGCATCGCGAATCTCTGCGCCGCCTCGGTGACGGAGTACACCGTCAACAATCGCGCGCTCGTTCCCGATGCCTTCAACTACGGATGGCATCTCGTCTTTCTCGTCACGCTCGCGCTGTGGTGTGCCCTGCTGCTCATCTACGTGCTCATGCTCATCGAGCGCATGGGCGGGGGAAGCCAGCGAAACCTCATCATCTTCAGCTGCGCGATTTGCGTGCTCGTCATCGCGGCGCAGCTTGTCCTGCCCATCGAGTATGTCGATACGCCACAAGGCTCGTATTCGCTCGGACCCAAGGCCTACGTGCTCTACGTCATGGTGGCTTATACGATCATCCTGCTCATCGTGTTGCTCGTGCGCTATCGCGCGGTGCTCGGGCACATCAACAATCTCGTGCTCCTCGCGTCCTTCCTCGTGCTCATTGCCGTCGCCATCGTGCAGATGATCTGGCCCTACATCCTCATCACGAGTCCTGGTCTTGTCATGATCATGATCGGGCTCATGGTCACCATGGAAGATGCGCGTCTCTATATCTCGCCCAAGACGGGGCTTTACAACTTCCTGGCCTGCAGCACCATGCTTCAGGAACGCATCGCCGAGTCTGACGAGGTCAAACTTGGCTGCTATCTCTTCTTTGGTGATGAGTCCGAGGTCGTGCGCGCGATGAAAGCGGTCAACGAGCAGGTCGCATATGCGGGCAGCGGCTTCATGTGCGGCACCTTCACCGATAACGTGCTGCTCGTGTTGCCGGTGCCACGCTGGCGGGGCACGACGTCCATGCCCGAGTCGCTGCCCATGCCGAGCAGGCTCGATGAAGACGTGCGTTGCGAGGCGCAGGTGCTTACGCTCGAGGATGTACGTGATGTGCAACAGGTCCGCTACGCCCTGCGAGATCTCTACAACCGTTTTTGGTCAGACTGTCTATATCTTGACGAGTTGACTCATCTCATGCGTCGCCAGGCTTTCACGATGCAGGTCAACGCCATGATCGAGCGCGAGGAGCCCTTCGCCTTGCTCATGATCGACCTCGACGATCTCAAGGGTATCAACGACACCTATGGTCATGCGGTGGGGGACAAGGTCTTGCGTAGCGTTGCCAAGGTCTTCAGCAAGGTCATCCGCTCTTCCGACATTGCCTGCCGTATGGGTGGTGACGAGTTCGCCATTGCCATCTCCGGGACGACTGACAAGGATACCTTG
>USOR01000049.1 GCA_900556425.1 uncultured Coriobacteriaceae bacterium | reverse complement strand
CCGGGACAAGCCGCGTCGGGTTCACCCGAAGCAATTGCCGAGTCGGTTGCCCGCAAGCAGTTTTACGCCTATGCCCAGTACGAAGTGGGACGAGGATACATCGAGGTCGGAGAAAACGGAGCTGAAACACCGCATCTCGTACAGCTCGCCAGGAACACGGAACAGATCAGGGGAACCGTTCTCTACACGAGTGCGATCTATCCCGTCTCCGTCAATGGTGACAAGCGCTATTTGCACGGATACGCCAGATGCCCGACCTGCGCCGAGGGAACTCGCTCGGGACAGGCCGCGGTGAGCGCAATCGATGCTGGTACTGTCGAACGCTGCCCAACGTGCAAGTTTTCCGCAACCACCTTGGGACGCGTCCCAAGCGCCTCGACTTCCATAAGCAACGGGTTTGAATATCACTATCGGGAGTTCGTGGAGGCTTCGCGCGACTATGCTCAGGCGCTTTCCGATGGCGCAGAGGCAAAGCAAGCGCTTGATGAAGCGAAGGAGTCAATTGGCGAGCGGCTTTCGGAAGCGCTCGATTCCCTCGCAGCCAAACGATACGACCCCCAGCCACCCGGACGATACGGCTGCATCTGCGTAGTGCTTGCGCCATCCGTGCAAGCAAGTGCTATCCCCTTCGTCAGTGACGAGCCAGAATTGCCCGCACGCATCGCAATCTCTGGCGCCACGCTTGCACCCGATGCGGCAAGCGACCAAGGTAGCGTCATCTCCGGCGTCGCCGAGGGTCTCATCCCCCAGGAAAGCCTCGCCTCCGGACCGGCCAAGCTGATCTTTGGGGCGTGGTCAAGCATGCTGCTGGCGTATTCGAACACGACGGAGGGAATCAAGGGCGGCTTTCGCAAGGTCCTCGGGGCCATACCCCTCATTGGCACCACGCTCTCGGATAGTGCGGTTTCGGCCTTTGAGAATGCACTCAGTTCGGCAAGCCTCGAGCCAGCGGATCTCGATACGTACAAACCAGTGCTTGTTAACACAGCCCGCATACTCGAACGGGATTCGAGCAGCGCCGCGCAGGTTCTCGCGCGCATGAAGAACATGGCGCAAATATACGGAGCGGTTAGCACGGGCGACATGAACGCCCTCGTCAACGACATCAAGGCCGCCCCCGAAGTCGCGGGACTTCTAGACGAGTACGGGCTCGAGCTTGCAGAGATTCCGCTTGCCGACATAGGCCTCGGCACCAGCGATGGCAAGCTATATCTGCCCGTTCCCAACGATATCGATGCACGAGTCAGGGAGGCAGTTGGCAGCTTCCTTGGAACACTGGGAGGTTGACGACATGCTTCAGACACGCGAAGGCAGAGGTCGCGAACATGGGCAGATGGCGGTCGAGCTTGCCGTTGTCATGCCCGTCATCCTCATCATGCTGGTCATCGCCGTCGATATGCTTGTCTTCGCAGGCGAGTGCGCACGCTTCGATCACATCGCTCCCCAACGCGTTCTTGCCCAAGCAGCAAGCGCCCCTATAGATGGATACGAGCTCGGTGCGCGTACCGCGGCAATACGCGCTGCCCTCGAAAGCGATTTTGCCAAAGAGGGTTCCTCGATAGAGGTGAGCTACGAAGATGCCGGGGTGGCGTTGGCAAGCATGTCGGTCTATCGCTGCACGTTTCGATTCGCGCCGTGGCCGCTCTCCATCGCAGGCGCTCCGGCGTTGCTCGAACACGAGTGCAACATCGCCGTCGACCCTTACACGCCTGGGGAGCTCCTATGACAAGCCTGGACAACATGCGCGTCGTTATCGCCACCAGCATGATCGCCCGGGCGCGCGGGTTGCTCGGCACGCACGTGGAATGGGGTGACGGCGGTCGCGTGCTCATGCTCGTGCCCTGCAAGAGCGTGCACACCATCGGCATGCGCTACGCCCTCGACATCGCCTTCGCTGACCGAAACGGTATCGTGCTGCGCTCCGAGCGCAACGTAAGGCCGGGTCGTCTGCTCTCATGCCGCAGGGCGGCGTTCGTGCTGGAGCAGCCACACAATCCGGAAATATCGTGGCCGGAAAACGATGATGTCATTCCCTATGAAGTTGCATAGCCCCGAACAAAAGTAGTATCAGTATTGGTATAATATGAGCAAAATTAAGAAGTACCTTGAACAAATGCGACGCAATCCGAACAACGTAAGGTTTTCAACCTTGTGTCTTATTTGCGACCATTATTTTGGAAAACCGCGACAAAGCGGAACCTCGCATCGCGTATACGAAAAGCCGTGGGCAGGTGATCCTCGTATCAATATCCAGAACAGCCGCGGAAAGGTAAAGCCATATCAGGTCAAACAGGTCTTGGATGCAATCGAGAAACTGGGTGAGTGGAAGAATGGAAATCGCTGATCGATACACATATCGCGTGTTCTGGTCGGACGAGGACAACGAATACGTAGCCACCGTCGCCGAGATGCCATCGATGTCGTGGCTTGAGCCAACGCAAACAGGCGCACTCGAAGGCCTGCGCAAGGTAGTGGGTGATGTCATCGCCGACATGGAGGCAAACAACGAGCCCATCCCCGCGCCCTTTCGGGATCGTCATTACTCGGGCAAATTTCTCGTGCGTATCCCGCCAGAACTTCACTGCCAGCTTGCCATCGAGGCAGCTGAGGAGCACGTATCACTCAATCGGCTCGTCGCCTCCAGGCTGGCATCGACGAGATAGCCTACTAGAACAGCATCGTGAACGCGGGGAAGCAGAACGAGATAATCAGCAACACCGAGAGAATGGTAATGCCGATGGTCTTGAGCAGGCGCATGCGCCGGTCGTGTTGCTCGCGACGGTACTGAGCTGCCAGCTCCTGCTCGAGCTTTTGCTGCTTGTTCTTCTGATACGACTTGTTCTTGTTCGACATGACGACCCTATCTGTTGTAGCGGTCCTGTTTGTCCTGCGGCGCGTGCTCAATGAGCGACCTGCGCAGCGCATCGTCGCTGACTTCCTCGCGGATGCGCACACGCAAGGCACGCGCTCGATCGATAATCGCATCACGATCGCAACCCGATACATGGACGAAGTTGTCGTAGAGGACGCGACCGGCGACCATGGTCATCTTGACGTTGTCCTGGTTAGCCGTGTAGATGACGGCGCTCTCCGGATCGGTCGTGGGATTCTGATGCGAGTTGTGCAAGTCGATGGCGATGATGTCGGCCTGCTTGCCTGCCTCGAGCGAACCAACCTTGTCGTCGATGCCCAGGGCTTCCGCCGAGCCGATGGTCGCCATGCGCAGGGCATTCTTGGCAGACGCCTGCACGAAGCGCTCGGAACTCGTCGCGCGGGTAATCATGAGACCGATGCGCATCTCGTCGATCATGTCTGTCGTGTCGACGGCAGCCGGAGAATCCGTGCCCAGACCAATGGTGAGACCGGCAGCCCAGAACTTCTCGAGCGGCATCGACCCCATGCCAAGCTTGGCGTTGATGCGCGGACAATAGCCGATGCGCACCTGCTTGTCGCGAAGGATACCGATATCGCGATCATCGACGTGGACGCAGTGAATCGCAAGGATACCGGGCACGTCGAGGATGCCCCAGTTGCTCACGTAGCTCACCGGCGAGGTACCCGCCGGTAACCAGGGCGGATACGCGGCAGCGAGCTTGCCCTGCTCATGCTCGCTCACATGAACGCCAAACGGCGAGGAGCCGTAACGGATGAAGTCCGCCTCCTCCTGACTTCCCGCAAGGTGCATGGCAACGGGGATGTTCTTTTCAATCGCGACATCGGCGATAGCCTGGAAGACGCTCGGATGGCAACCGTAGACGGGACCAGGGGCAAGACCGAAATCGAGCAGGTCGCTTCCGCACTCGTCCTTCCAGCGCTCGATCTTCTCGAGACCCTCGTGCACGACGCTCTCGGCGTGCTCCTTCTGCGTGGTCAGCACCTCGTAGTACACGCGGGCGCGCAGGCCCATCTCCTGGGCGGGGATGCGCGTGACACCCGATGCGGAGATGTCCGCTATCGTCGTGATACCGCTGGCGACGGCTTCGAGCGCACCGACGCGCGCCGAGTCAATCCAGTCCTCCTCGGTGAAGAAGGGCTCGGTATGCAGCACGTGACGCTTCCAGTCGGCATAGGGCAGGTCGCCGAACATGCCGCGCAGCGCCGTGTAGCCAAGGTGCGTGTGCAAGTCGACGAAGCCGGGCATGAGGGCAGAGAGCCCGAAATCACGAACCTCCTCCATGGGGTACTTGTCCTTGAGCTGGGACGCAGGCCCCAGGTCAAGAATCTTGTCATCGCGCACGAGAACGGCGCCGTCCTCGATGTATGGGGAGGTAATGGGAATGACATATTTCGCGGTGAGCAGCATCGCGTCTCCTGTTTACTGGTCGCTCGGACTATCTTCGGCGGACTCCTGCGGCTTCTTCTTGCCCCAAGGCATCTTGCTCTTGCGCTCCGCACGTCGCTGCTGGTCACGCTCGATGGATGCGGCGATGGCATCGTCGAGCTCGCGGCGCTCGGTCTTGGTGAGATTGCGGGCCTTTGCCTCCTGCGCCTTCTGAATCTTGCGAATCTTGCGCAGGTCGATGTAGAACGCAATGACGAGGGCGACTATCGCGAAGATGAAGCCGATGGTGGAGATCCAGCTTGCGGTCTCCTGGAAGTCCTCGCCCAGCACGCCACTGCTGATGAGCATGTTGGGGAGCCAGGTGAGGATGATGACAACGAAGGCAGCGCCCATGGCAATCCACCAGATCCGACGCCAGAACTTATACTCGGGCAAGTCGCGCATCATCGAGACCATGGCGCGTTCGCGGCGGCGCTGTTGCTCGACCGGGTCATTCGCCTTTGTCTCGACCGGTTGGTTCTTCCTTGCCTTGGCTTCCTGCTTTGCGCGTTTGGCCTTGGCCTCCTTGGATGGAGCGTATACCGACGCACCGGCCTTGGACTTGAGCTTCGCGGAGCTTGCCGATTTCCTCGACTTGCCCTTGGGACCATCGCCCTGATTGCGTGCGTTTTGGAAATTACGCTGCGTCATTCGTCAATCGCCTTTCGAATGCCTGTGATGTGTAAATGCCTATGATACAACGGGCGGCGCATGCGCGTGGAGCGCATGCTACAGATTCGCGGGAACGAAACGCTCGCCCGTGATGAGCTCGTAAGCCTGGATGTACTTGTTCGAGGTCGCCTCGATGATGTCGGCCGGTAGTTGCGGCGGCTCGCCCGTGCGGTCCCAATTGGCATCGAGCCAATCACGCACGAACTGCTTGTCGAAGCTTGCCTGGCTCTTGCCCGGCTCATAGGCATCCTGCGGCCAGAAGCGCGAGGAATCCGGCGTGAGCACCTCATCAGCCAAGGTGAGCGTGCCATCGATCGTGCCGAATTCGAACTTGGTATCGGCGATGATGATGCCATGCTGGGCGGCGTAATCAGCTGCCTTCTTGTAGACGGCAAGCGATGCGTCGCGCAGGGCGCTCGCATCCTTCTCGCCAAGCATCTCGACCGTGCGCTCATAGCTCACGTTCTCGTCATGGTCGCCAATCTCGGCCTTGGTTGACGGCGTGTAGATGGGTTCGGGCAGCTTGCTTGCCTCGATGAGGCCCTCGGGTAGCTCGATACCGCAAACGGTACCCTGCTTGCGATACTCCTTGAGACCGCTGCCAGCAAGGTAGCCGCGCACGATGCACTCGACGGGGAACATCTCGGCCTTGCGCACGAGCATGAAGCGACCGTTCAGCCACTCGGCATATGGCTTGAATTTCTCGGGCAGGTCGGCCACGTCCGCGGAAATCAGATGGTTGGGAATGATGTCCGCGAGCAAGTCGAACCAGAAGAGCGAAAGGCGCGTGAGAACCTCGCCTTTGTAGGGAATCTCGTCTTTGAGGATGTAGTCGAACGCCGAGATGCGGTCGGTTGCGACGATGAGGAGCTTGTCGCCCAGGTCGTACAGATCGCGGACCTTGCCCTGCGAATCAGGACGCATTGCCATTTCACTCATGAGTATCATCTTCCTTGTTTCTCGTGTGTACTTCTTGTTGCCGGACCTCTTGCTGCCTTGTGGCGGGCAACGGCACGCGCAGCCCAAAGAGCTTGAGTTCTTGCGTCGCGCTCAAGCCGGCACCTGCCTCGCGCGCCTTACGACGTGCTTTGACCTGGCGTTCCTCAATCTTGCGGAGCTTCTCCTGCTCCTTGCGCGCGGCACGCTCCTGACGCCTGCGCGAAGTGTTCCTGCGCGCCGACGGCATGGGTTTGGCATGGTCTTCGGGCGCCAGCGGAATGCGCATCACGAAGGTACTACCCTCGCCGAGCGTAGAGGAAACGGAGACGTCGCCGAAGTGCTGGTCGACGACTTCCTTGACAAGCGCGAGGCCAATACCCAAGCCGCCATCGACGCTCTGACGTGCGACGTCGGCAC
>USOR01000048.1 GCA_900556425.1 uncultured Coriobacteriaceae bacterium | reverse complement strand
GCTTCCCGACAGCCCGCTTCGCGGTCTTTACGGCGCGCTCCCTTGTACCTTCGCTTCGCAGTCTCCCCATGCACATGCAACATCGTTTAGGCGAAAAATGCCCTGTCCGTTTCTTCATTCGGTGGCGCTGAGTGCTATACTTCGCGTCACTGCGTTGATGGAGACAGTTGCATGCTTTCTTGAAGCAGAAAGCCAGAGACGTGCCTGTGTTGCTGGAAAGGCACGACGCATCAGATGCATGCAAATTCACTCCGGAGCTACTCGCTGAATGGCATCTGCCCAGTAGGTGAGTCGGGTGCTCCCGATACAGGGCACAAATGAGCGGGTTGCAAGATGCAGCCAACCGAGGTGGTACCGCGGATTATCTTGATCCGTCCTCGCATGTCATGCGGGGGCGTTTTTTATTGCCCTCACATCGTGTGGACGATTGGTCGAAAGGACAAAAGGATGGCGCTGAAGGAAGAACTGGAAGGCTTGCGTGACGAGACGCTTGCCGCCATTTCGAAGGCCGAGACAAGCGATGCGCTCGAGGAGGTGCGTATCGGCGTGCTTGGCAAGAAGGGATCGCTCACAAGCGTGCTGCGCAGCATGCGTGATGTCCCGCCTGAGGAGCGTCCCATCGTGGGCAAGCTCTCCAACGAGGTGCGCGATGTGATTGAGGCGGCTCTTGCCGAACGTAAGACGGTACTCAAAGCAGCTGAGCTTGATGCCCAGCTTGAGGGAAGTGCGGTCGACATCACGTTGCCTGGCCGCAGCATGCCCATCGGCAGCGAGCATCTCATCAACCGCATTATTCGCGAGTGCGTAGATATCTTCGCGGGCATTGGCTACGAGGTCGAAGGCGGTCGCGAGGTCGAGACCGACTGGTACAACTTCACGGCGCTCAACGCTCCCAAGGATCACCCAAGCCGCTCGATGCAGGACACCTTCTACATTGTGGACCGCTCCGGTGATGTGAGCGACGTGCGCGGCGAGAGCGACGTGCTGCTGCGTACGCAGACCTCGGGCACGCAGGTGCATGCCATGGAGGACAAGGAGCCGCCCATCTACATGATCAGCCCGGGCAAGGTGTATCGCCATGACGTGGCCGACCCCTCTCATCTACCGCAGTTCCATCAGATCGAGGGCCTCGTCGTGGACAAGGGCATCACCTTCGGTGACCTCAAGGGTACGCTCGAGTACTTCATCAAGGCATTCTTTGGCGAAGAACGCAAGACGCGCTTCCGTGCGCACTTCTTTCCCTTCACCGAGCCAAGCGCCGAGGCAGATGTCTCCTGCGGCATATGCGGTGGCGAGGGTTGCCGCTTCTGCAAGCACACGGGCTGGGTCGAGATTCTGGGCTGTGGCATGGTAGACCCCAACGTCTTCGAGAACGTCGGCATCGATCCAGAGGTGTATACGGGCTTTGCCTTTGGCGTGGGCGTCGAGCGCCTCGCCTGCCTCAAATACGACGTGCCCGACCTGCGTATGCTGCTCGAAGGCGACATGCGCTTCCTGCGTCAGTTCTAGCCCGTAACGTTTGCAATAGATAAGGAAACCACCATGCTTGTTTCATTGAAATGGCTCGATTCTATGGTCAAGGTACCCGACGACCTGCAGGACTTCTGCGACAGGCTCGACCTGACCGGAACCGGTGTCGAGGGTGTCGAGACCCTGGGAGCAGATCTCGAGGGCGTGAGGATCGGCCTCGTCAAGACCTGCGAGCCCCATCCCGATAGTGACCACATGTCCGTGACCACCATCGACTTTGGCGATGGCGCCGAGCCGACGCAGATCGTGTGCGGTGCGCCCAACGTACGCGCGGGCCTCAAGGTCGCCGTCGCCACCATCGGCACGGTTCTGCCCGGTGACTTCAAGATCAAGAAGTCGAAGCTGCGCGGTGTCGAGAGCTGCGGCATGATCTGCTCGGAGCGCGAGCTCAACCTGGGCAGTGATCATAACGGCATCATGGAGCTGCCCGAGGATGCGCCGCTGGGTGAGTCGTTTGCCGCCTGGCGCGGCCTTTCCGATACGGTGCTCGACCTCGAAATCACGCCCAACCGTCCCGACTGCCTCTCGATGAAGGGGTTCGCCCGCGAGGTTGGTGCCATGTATCACGTGCCGTGGCATTACGACCCGCCCTGTGCGGTGCCTGGTCCCACCAATGCCGAGGATGTGCGCGAGCTGGTCTCGGTCGAGATCGACGACCCCGAGCTCTGCCCGCGTTATACCGCCCGCATCATTCGCGACGTGAAGGTTGGTCCTTCGCCGCAATGGCTTGTCGAGCGCATCACGGCTCTGGGTGCCCGTTCCATCAACAACGTCGTCGACGTGAGCAACTACATTCTCTTCGAACTCGGCCAGCCGTTGCACACCTTCGATCTGCGCGCGTTTCCCAAGGGAGCGGACGGCAAGCATCATGTGGGCGTACGCGCCGCGCGCGATGGCGAGAAGTTCACGACCCTTGATGGTGAGGAGCGCGTGCTCACGAGCGACATGGCGCTCATCACCGACGGCGAAAACCCCGTCGCGCTTGCCGGCGTCATGGGCGGCCTCGACAGCGAGGTCACCGAGACGACCACCGATGTGCTTCTGGAGAGCGCGACCTTCTCGACGGCCCATACGAGCCGCACCTCGCGCAACCTCTCGCTCGTGAGCGAGGCCTCCCTGCGCTACGAGCGTGGCGTGGACGCGAGCACCTGCGACGAGTACTCCGCCATCGCCGCCGCTCTTATCGCCGAGGTCGCTGGCGGCACGGTCTGCCTCGAGGTGGTCGATGAATATCCCGTGCGTACCGAGCGCGCGCATCTCATGCTGCGCCCCGATCGTCTTCGTGCCCATATCGGCGCAGACATCACTGACGAGGAGCAGTTCCGCATCCTCACCGATCTGGGTTGCGACGTCGAAGGCAAGCCCGGTGATAAGCAAGTCGAGGTCATCGCTCCGACCTTCCGTCCCGACCTCACGCGAGAAATCGACCTGTACGAGGAGGTTCTGCGCATCTATGGCATGGATCGCATTCCCTCGACGCTTCCCGGCGGCGCTCACGCGGGCGGTCGCACGGTCGAGCAGCAGCGCATCGAGCTCATGGCCCAGACGTTGCGCGCGTGTGGCATGAACGAGACGATGACATACTCGCTCGTGCCCTCCGACGACATGGACAAGACGCGTATGCCCGAGGAGGGCCGCGGCGAGGCCGTCGAGCTCATCAATCCGATGAGCAGCGAGCAGTCGGTCCTACGTCGTAGCATCATCCCCGGCTTGATGCGCAGCGTTGCCTACAACCAGAGTCGTGGCGTTTTTGACGTCCAGCTCTTCGAGCGCGGCGTCGTCTTTGGCGCGGCCGAGGGGCGTAAGTCCCCGAAGGAGCGCACGATGCTTGCCGGCGTGCTTGCCGGCTCCTTCACGCTTCCGGGTTGGAACCAGCCAGCGCAGGCCATCGATTTCTTCGATGCCAAGGGCATCGTCGAAAACCTCATGCGCGAGCTTTGCGTGCAGAAGCTGCAATTCAAGGCGCTCGATGCCGATGAGGCTCCCTGGTTGACGCCGGGGCGTGCTGCAAGCGTCATCGCAGGTGGGCGTGTGCTGGGCTGGGTCGGTGAGATGCATCCGCTCGTCTGCCAGGCCTTCGATGTGGAGGGTTCCGTTGCCGCATTCGAGTTTGACGTGCATCAGCTGCTCGGCGTGGCCGGCGATATGCGCCCCTATGTGGACGTACCGGTCTATCCAGGCATTGAGGTCGACCTTGCGATCGTCGTCGACGAGGACGTCACGGCAGAGCGCATCGAGCAGTGCATCACGAGCGCTGGCAAGAAGGGCCCCTTCGAGAGCGTGCGTCTCTTCGACGTGTACCGCGATGACGAGCGCGTGGGCGTGGGCAAGAAATCCATGGCATTCAGGATTACCTACCGTGCGAGCGACCGTACTCTCACGAGCGAGGAAGTCGAGAAGGCCCATGAGCGTATCGTCGCCAAGGTCATGAAGGCGACAGGTGGCGAGGTGCGCAGTTAGGACGACGCACGGCTCCTGTTGTTTGCTATCGCAGGTATTTGTAGAACGCAGCGCAGGAGCCTTCGCTCGAGACCATGCAGGGACCGATGGGGTGTTCCGGGCTGCAGGCCGTGGCAAAGAGCGGACATTCGCTCGGGTCCATGACGCCGCGCAGCACATCACCGCAGCGGCAACCCTTGGGCTCGATTGTCGGCTCGATGGCGGGCGAGAACTTGGCAAGCGCATCGAAACGGGCGTACTTCTCGCGCAATCTGTAGCCAGAATCGGGGATGAGGCCCAGACCGCGCCAGGTGGCATCGCAGGGCTCGAAGGCCTCGGCGATGGTCGCCTGGGCATCGACGTTGCCCTCGTCTTGCACGCCGCGTCGGTAGTCGTTCACGATGCTCGCCTCGCCGCGGGCGAGCATGCGCAGCAAGATGGCGATGCCGCTTAGCAAATCGTTTGGCTCGAAGCCCATGATGCATCCGGGAATGCCATAGTCGCGCGCGAGGAATTCGTAGGGCGTACGACCGATGATGGTCGAGACGTGTCCTGGCAGTATGAGGGCGTTGATGGCGACCTCGGGGTCGTTGACGAGCGCTTCAAGCGTATGCGGAACGGTCTTGTGCGCGGCAAAGACGCTGAAGTTCTTGATGCCGGCCATTTCGGCGCGCTTGATGGTGGAGGCGATGAGTGGCGTTGTGGTCTCGAAGCCAACACCCACGAAGATGACCTCGCGGTCGGGATTTTCCTGTGCGCAGCGCAGCCCATCGAGGGGGGAGTAGACGATGCGAATGTCGCGTCCGGCGGCTTTCTCCTCATTGAGTGAGGAAGTCGAGCCTGGCACGCGTGTCATGTCGCCGAAGGTCGTGATGATGACGTCGTCGAGACGCGAAAGCGCGATGACCGTGTCGATATCCTCGTTGGCCGTGACGCAGACGGGACAGCCAGGACCGCTGACGAGCTTGATGCCCTCGGGCAAAATGCTACGGATACCCGCTCGGGCGAGTGCGACCGTATGCGTGCCGCAGACCTCCATGAGCCTGATGTGCCCATCGCAGCGTTCGAGAGCTGCCGGAGCAATCTCGTTGATACGGGCGATAAGCTCTTTGCCGAGCTTGGGGTCGCGAAATCCGGAGAGGTCGAGCATTAGGCGACACCCGCGCCCATGCCGGGGTGGTCCTCATCGATGAGCTCGGGGAATTGCCTGATGAGCTCGAGCGTTTCATTGGCGAATTGCTCGTCAATGATTTCGATGCCATAGCCGGCGTGCACGAGCACCCAATCGCCGACTTTTACCTTGGGGACAAGATCAAGTGCCACCTCGCGCGTGACGCCCATGATGTCAACGGTACCCATCATCTGCTTTTCATCAAGCTCGGTGACTTGAGCGGGTATTGCCAAGCACATGTCTATTCCTCCAAACGTGCGCAGGCAACGATTGCCTGTCCATACGAGATACATCCATCATTGGGCGGAAGTTCGCGGTTGATGTAGACCGTGAATCCCAAGTCTCCTAAGCGCTCACGCAGTTGGGAGAAGAGTATACGGTTGACCATGCAACCACCGCTCAAAGCAATGTCGTTGATTCCCGTCTCGCTTCGCGCCCGTAGCGTTTGTTCGATGATAGCGTTGATGAGGCCCTCATGAAACGCTCGCGCCGTGAGTGGGTGCGTGTCATCGTGTTCGCGCCAGGCGGCCGCCTCGAGCAGGCAGGCTGCCTCGCCGTCATAGCCGGGATGCGTGCAGATGGCGCCCTGTAGACGAGCACAAGGGTGAGTTAATGCTCTTCTCGATCATTTGGTCGAGCAACGTGCGGTTCTCGAGGCGTTCGAGGAAGCTCGCGAATTGCGGGTTGTCGAGGGAGAACTGGCCGAAGAATGGGTCGTCAAGCTCGCCATATGCCTTGAGCAACGCATATGCGGTGCGCTCGGGGTTGAGGATGGCGGCAGCACTGCCTGGCAGCGAGAAGCCGGGTAGGTGCCAGAAGCGTTCGAATTCGCCACCCCAGATCGTGCCGTCCGTGCCGTATCCCGTACCGTCGAGCGCGATGCCAATGACGGGGCCTTGCAGCTTGTTCTCGCCGAGCACCGAGGCAATGTGCGCATGATGATGCTGGACTTCGATGAGCGGCAGGTCGTGTTCACGTGCGTATTCGCGTGCCCATTTGCTTGCGAGGTATTCGGGATGCATGTCGCAGGCAATAACCTGCGGATGCGTGTCGAAGAGCCGTTCGTAACGCTCGCGTGCCTGGTGCCATGCGTGCATGGCACCTAGATGCTCGAGATCACCAAGGTGCTGCGAGACGTAAGCGCGCTCGTCGGCGAGGAAGGTGAAGCTTGCCTTTTGCTCTGAGCCGGCGGCAAGGATGACGGAGGCGGGTGGGACAAGGATAAGCGGCGTGGGGGCATATCCGCGCGCGCGGCGAATCATCTGGATGGACCCAT
The DNA here is from genome assembly GCA_900556425.1 of uncultured Coriobacteriaceae bacterium. Lineage (GTDB taxonomy): Bacteria > Actinomycetota > Coriobacteriia > Coriobacteriales > QAMH01 > QAMH01. The sequence continues at coordinate 116 of USOR01000048.1, read as the reverse complement.
CATCCGCGATGCGGGCGACGGAGTCATCGTACCGCGCGACGATTGCGCGGTTGTTGCCGAGGAAGCCGTCTGCGATGGTCCCGAGCGTATCGAACGCCTCACGGTCGGTGGCGACG
>USOR01000047.1 GCA_900556425.1 uncultured Coriobacteriaceae bacterium | reverse complement strand
GACGTGGCCGAGCGCACGGTCTATGCGTTCTCGACGACCGAAGACGAGAGGAAGACCTTCGTCTTCGATTACACCTACACGGGCGCCGTCAATCGCTATGACGACGTGAGCGTGCTGTATTGGCAATTCGTCGCTCCCAACTGGGATGTCGATACCGAGGACGTGCATGCGTTCGTGCGCCTGCCCGTGCCTGCAGGTCAGAGCGTCACGGGTGGCGAAAACGTCTACGCCTTCGCTCACGGCAACATCAACGGCTCGGTGAGCTTCGAAGACACCGGCGTCATCGAGTTCGACGTCCCGCGCGTGAAAGAGGGCGACTTCGCCGAGATGCGCGTCGCCTTCCCGGCAAGCTGGACGCCGTTGGTCTCGGCCGAGCAAACGCATGCCTACGACGGGCTTCCCCAGGTGCTCGAGGAGGAGCAGGCATGGGAGCGCGAGGCGCAGACTCGTCGCATTATCGATGTGTTGCTGCTCGTCATCCCCCTGTGTATCTCGCTCGCATGCCTCATCGTCGCGCTCGTCTTGTTCTTCCGCTACGGCCGCGAGCATAGACCTACCTTCACGGACGAGTATTGGCGCGACGTGCCCGAGAAGGGGACAAATCCTGCCGTCATCGCTCGCCTATGGCGCTGGAACAAACCCGACGCCAATGATCTGACTGCCGTCCTCATGCATCTCTCCAACCTCGGCGTGGTGAGCATCTCGCGCGAGACGAGCATCGAGGAACGCAAGATCCTGGGCGACAAGGAGCACGTGACCTATAGGCTCGGTCTCAACCCCGAGAAGCGTCTCCACGTGAATCACGACGCCATTGACACCAAGGCGCTCGACTTGGTCTTCGACAGGATTGGCGTGCAGTACGGCAGCGTCACGCTTGAGGATATCGAGACGTACGCCAAGGACCACGCTGAGAGCTACGTGAACTCCATGCAGCTGTGGCAGGGCACCATCAGCGCCGAGGTGGACAGGCGCGGCTTTTTCGAGAGGACGGGCGAGCGTTGCAAGCGCGCGTTTCAGATTGCGTCAATCGGGCTCATCGTGCTCGGTGCCTTCGTGAGCATCACGATCGAGAACTTCATGCCGGTTATCGGCTTGCTTCCCGGTGCCGTGACTCTGCTCGCGTTCTCGTTCTTCATGACACGGCGCTCCCAGGAGGCCGTCGATATCTACGCGCGCTGCACGGCGCTCAAGCACTGGTTCAAGGACTTCACCGCACTTGACGAGGCCGTACCCACGGATGCCAAGGTATGGGGCGAGCTGCTTGTCTACGCGTATCTGTTTGGTGTTGCCGACCAGGTCGTGAGTGACCTCAACCGCGTCGCGCCTGACATTTGGAGTAGCGACGTGTTCGTCGGCAGCATGCTGTGGTACTACAACCCCTACGTTTCGATGCATGCCGGTGCGGCGAGCACGGACTTCTTTGGCAACGCGTTCGAGAACACGATGTCTTCGGCGCAGAGCATCATTGCCGCTGCCAAGGGTGGCGGCGGCGGGAGCTTCGGCGGCGGAGGCGGCTTCTCGATGGGCGGAGGCGGCGGTTTCGGCGGCGGAGGCGGTGGCTTCTCGCGCTAGGGCTTCACGTGCGACTCGCCATTACTCCGAAAACGTGCCGCTGCCGGTCTTGCCATGTGCGTCATCGTTGGCTGGAGGCTCTTTGGGCGCTTCGCCTACCGGGGTCTGCGGCGTCTCTTCCTCTGCATCCTCCTGTGCCTCGCCTGGATGCTCCGTCTGCCAACGGATGGTGGCGCGACAGCGCTCCTCGAGGGTGATTTCGAGGATGTCGGCCTTGAGGGCGTAGTTGTTCCAGAGCGAGCCCGTGAGGTAGATGAGAATCGCACCATCGAAGATGAGAATGCGCGCGAAGTCGTATGTCGCGCCCTGATACGTGTTGATCATGATGATGACGAGTCCCGCGATACCGAGCATGCGCGCAATGTAGCGGTAGCGCATGGACTCCCACTTGAAGCTCCGTTCGACGCGCGCCTGCGCCTCGGAGTCCGTCTCGGGGTTGCCGGTAAGCTCCCGTGCGAGGGCCTTGCGGTACTTGGGTAACTCCGCGCGCTCGGCGCGTAGCTGGAAGTGACGCAAGCCGCTTACGGCATATGCGAGGACGAGCACGATGAGAAGGCCGGATACGTTATGACTTGCCTGCTGCCCATCGAGCATGAAGTAGGCGATCGTCCCGATGATGACCACGACGAGGAGTATGTTGAGCAAGACGAAGGTGATGGTCGCCATCTTCTTCGAGCCCGTAATGCCCCATTCCGTGCGCAAGTTGGGGATGGACTCTATGTATTGCAGGACCTCTTCGTCATTGGGTAACTGGGCACTCATGGTGCGTCCTTCTCTCGCGGGTGATTGGTAAACCTAGTATCGCATAGAATGCGTGGAGAAACCGTGCCTTTGGGGCTCTTGCGGTATCATGAGCAGACATTTGTCATGAAAACTCACGATAACCAGTGATTTCGAACATGGGGAGCATCATGGTCAGGTATTCCGCTCACGGTAACCACAGTCGCAGTGGGCAGCAGCCCGTCTTGCGGTCGGATATGGCAGCGTACAACGCGAGCAATTACGTCGGACACAGCGCGCGGCGCCCCAAGAACCACAAACGTCGCAACATCATCATCGTGGTCGTCGTGGCGGTCATTCTCATCCTGGGCTGTTCGGGCGTGGCCCTTGCCATGAGCGCCAAGGATGCCAAGGCGGATGCCGAAGTCCTCATGGACCAGGGAAAGACGCTCGTCACGCAGCTCAAGGAGGGCGATAAGATCGGTGCTGGAAAAACGGCGACGGAGCTTTCGGCAACCGCCAAGAAGCTCAACGACAACGTGAGCAGCCCTCTGTGGGCCGCTGCCACGCTCATTCCCGTCTATGGTAGCGATATCGCCCAGGTGCGCACGATTGCGAGCGTGGCGGACATGCTATGCGCCAAGGCGGTTACGCCGCTTATCAACGCGCTTCCCGCAGAGGGACTTTCGGGCATCGTGGTCGATGGCGGCGTCAACGTGCAGGCCGTCGAGGACATGCTCACGCCGCTCGGTGCCGAGTATCCCACGATTCACGATTGCGCCGAGCAGGTCGCCAAGATGGGCGATTCTCACCTCGACCAGCTCAAGGAGCCCGTCCAGACCGTCAAGGGGCTGGTCGGCACGCTCGATACCGTCTCCGAGTACGCAAGCGAGCTCTCGCATCTGCTGCCCGGCATGCTCGGTGCCGATGGCGAGCCCGCCCACTACCTCGTGATCGCCGCGAACAATGCCGAGCCGCGCTCCACCGGCGGCATGGCGGGGTCCTTTGGCATCATGACCGTCGAGGACGGTAAGATGAGCATGGGCGATTTCGTGGGGAGCGAGACTGCCCCGCGCCCCGATACCGGAGAGGCGGCCTTGCCCCTCACCGATGAGGAACTCCTGATCTTTGGCAAGCGCGTGGGCATGGATATGCGTGACGTTGGCTACATTCCCAACTTCCCGCGCGTGGCCGAGCTCCAGAAGGCTATCTGGGAGTCGAGCGGCAACACGGAGGTCGATGGCATCGTCATGCTCGATCCGGTCTTTCTGCAGCGCATCCTCGCGCTCACCGGAGGCGTGACCACGAGCAATGGCACGGTTGTCGATGGTACCAATGCCGCGCAGATTCTCATGAACGAAGTCTACTTGCGTTACGGCGATGAGAACGAGATTCAGGACGCGTTCTTTGCCGAGGTCGCCAGTGCGGCGCTTGACCAGGTGCTCGGCAATCTGGGCGAGGTCGACTTGGCAAAGTTCCTCGAAGTCGTCAATACCTCGCTTGATGACCGCCGCTTCTACATCTGGATGGCCAATCCCGAGGAGGAGGCCATCGTCACCAAGCTTGGCGCAGCCGGTTTGACTTCCGTGAGCGAAACCGAACCCGTTGCGGGTATCTACTTTGGAGCCGCGTCAGGCGCGAAGAGCTTCTGGTATCTCGATGCGGATACGCAGGTAAGCGACGGACGCAAGAATGCCGACGGCTCTATGAGTTATGACGTCACCGTCACCTTTAGCAACACGCTTAGTGACGCTGCTGCCTCCGATATGTCCTGGTACATCACCGGCGAGGCGGCCATCAAGCGTAGCGTGAGCGACATGCATTTGGACGTGTATCTCTATGCGCCGGCAGGTGGCAGTATCTCGAACATGCAGACGAATGGCTACTTCTTCGATTCGAGCTACTTTGGTGGCGAGTGGTATACCACGCCTGGTCCTGACGAGATGACCAAGGCAAGTTATAACGGTAACGAGGTCTGGTACGGCATTACGGGCATCAACGGCGGGGAGAGTACGATCATCAGCTACACGGTGACGACGTCGCCCAAGGCAGAAACCTCTCTGCAGATCGATATGACGCCTTTGGCAAATGAGGCTCTTTAGCCGCTGAGGTACATGTAACAGTCCGACGTGCCAAAGGGCCGCTTTCTGCTGTACCATGCAGCAGATGCTTTCATTCGATATTCGGGAGACGCATGACTCGTAATGCACATAGGGGAGGCTGGGGCAAGGTCCTCAAGACGGGTGCAGCTGTGTTTGCGGGTGCCTCGATTGCCGTTGCTGCTGCGGGCCAAATCGTCGCGTGGAAGCGCGATCGCAAGGGCAAACCAACACCCGACGAAATCATTGACGTCACAAGTGTCCAGGCACAAAACGTGCTTGACAAGGCGACGCGCGGAACTGACATCGTGCTCAATCCCGTACAGCGTCAACCTATTCCAGGCATAGACGATACGTATCGCTACCATGTGCTTAAGCGTGGCTTCGATGTGGCGTTTTCCGCCTGCGCGTCTGTTGCCTGTTTCATCCCGACACTTGCCGTATGCGGTCTTATATGGCTCGATAATCCCGGATCGCCCATATATAAGCACAAGCGCGTCGGGCGTTATGGTGTGCCCATGAACATCTACAAATTGCGTTCGATGGTGCCAGGGGCCGACGATGTCGAGAAGCACCTTACGCCCGAGCAACTCAAGCAGTGGGAAGCCGAGCACAAAGTCGACAACGATCCGCGTATTACGAAAATCGGCAAGTTTTTGCGCAAGACTTCGCTCGATGAGCTGCCTCAGTTCTGGAACGTGCTTACGGGCGAGATGAGTGTCATCGGTCCGCGTCCCGTCGAACCTGACGAGCTTGCAGCCTACGATGATTCGGTCGTGGAGTTCTTATCGGTGACGCCCGGCATCACGGGCTGGTGGCAGACCGTATCGCGCAATGATGCCAAGTACGAGGACGGCGAGCGTCAGAGCCTCGAGCTTTTTTATGTGCGCAATCGCAGTGCGAAGATTGATTTGAAGGTGTTCTTCGAGACCTTTAGCGCTATGTTTGGCAAGAACGCGAGCGGAAAGTAGAGAGACTATATGCGCTTTCGTGGCGCTATACGGTATCGCTTCTTTTCTGTGCGCGAATTATGATTACCACAATTGCCACGAGCAATCCCAGCACGGCAAATTCAACTGCATATTTGAGAGGGCTTGGACTTGCGGATGATGTGTCCGGGCTTGCGTAACTGATGATTTCGACACCCTCTTTATCGAGCGTGTTGAGTGCGTAATCACAGATGTATGATGCAAGCTCGTTTGCGATGACGCTTGCATCCTCGCGGGAAGCCCCGGTAACATCAATGACTATGACATCGCTCTCATCGGGCTTCGTTGCTTCGATGACCAGCTCATCTACATCGATATCGGGGTGTCGACTAATCAGTGCCGCGTGTGCCACGCTGCCATTGGCGACGCGGGTAAGTCCTGCCGTCATGTTTCTGTCGGCTGCTGCCATTTGCTCGCTTACAGGTATCAATACCGTACTCTGCACAACGTAGTCTTTAGGCACTACCGAAACAATTGCCCATGATGCTAGTGCAAAGCAGATGGGTATGACAATGATCAGCAGCAAATGCGCACGAACAAGAGAAAGCAATTGACGAAGCGTCATGTAAGCTCCTTTGATTTTTTGGTTGCAACAATGTTTGCTATGGGAAGTGACAGGTAGAGTAACAATATGTCGTATCTGAGGAATAGTGACAGATCATCTACGGTGAAATGGATAGCGAGGATAACGAGCATGGATACAAGAAACCAATCATGGTTTTTGTAAGCCCAGATGCATAGTGCGGTAAAAGCTCCAAAGAAGACCAGCGCAGGAATAACGCCAATCTGAACGAAAAGTTTTACATAAAGAGAGTCGATGTAGTTGTATGCGCCGACGGTTGAAGAGCCGCCGGATACATCGAGTCCGTTACCAATTTGCAGAATCTCTTGTCCGAAGAGCGTGAATCCATATGTATTTAAGGTTGCGTTTCCGTATTCCAGACGACGGCCCAGAATGCCGTTCAGCGTGTTCAGAATGGAATTATCTGGCGTATAAAAAATCGTAGCTGCGAGCATAGCCGCTGCGCAAAGAGGGAATGCAAGAAACACGAGCCATTTCACGGGTTTACTGTAAATGATGTTGCGGCCTTGGATGGCTACGGCGCCATGACGGTTTTTGGGAAGTTTTGAACAGCAAAGACCGGCAATAATTG
>USOR01000046.1 GCA_900556425.1 uncultured Coriobacteriaceae bacterium | reverse complement strand
CCGTCGCCGAACGTCACGAACAACCATCAGGAGCGCAACGCGCGCGTGCTCGAGCGCGCCGGCGGCGCAAAGGTGCTGCTCGAAGGGTCGTTCACGGCGGACGATCTGTATAACCTCGTCAGCGACCTGCTCGCAGACCCCGCACAGCTTGCGCAGATGGCGGACAATATGCGCGCCGCCGGTGTGAGCGATGCCGCCGAACGCATTGCCGATCTGGTGCTTGAGGAGAACAAGCTCATGCAGCAGCTTGGCCGCGATGTCTACGAGCAGCTGGCAGATGATGCGGCGTTTCGTGCATCGCATGCCGAGCTCATAGCTCGCATCGAGGAAAACGCCGCTCACAAGCAGGCATATGAGGACGAGCTTGCGACCATGAGCGCGACTGTCGAGGACGCGCAAGGCCCGGATGACCCGCAGCCCATTGATGTCGACGCCATCATCGTGAGCGACGAGACTGTCGCAGGCGGAGACCAGACGAATGAAAAGGATGGCAAGTAATGCGATACAAGGCGCCGAAAGGCACTCAGGATCTTATCTTTGACCGTGCAGGTGCATGGCTTGAGTTCGTCGCACGCGCAAACGAGGTGTTTTCCGCTTACGGCTACGAGCCCATCCAGACGCCGATCTTCGAGAGCACCGAGCTCTTCACGCGCAGCGTGGGAGAGACGAGTGATGTTGCCAGCAAGGAGCTCTTCTCGGTACGGTCGATGGGAGCCATGCAGGCAATGCGCGAGGGCACCACGCTCAAGAGCGACCAGGTCCTCTCGCTGCGTCCCGAAGGCACGGCGGGTGTCGTGCGTGCCATCGCCGAGCACGCCCTCGTGCCGCAGGGCGCGGCTCCGGCAAAGCTCTGGTATGCGGGCCCCATGTTTCGTGCCGAGCGTCCGCAGAAGGGGCGCTATCGCGAATTCAGACAGGTGGGTGTCGAGTGCCTTGGCGCTACCGAGCCAATCGCCGATGCCGAGATGATCATCATGTGCATGCGCTTCTTCGCCGCGCTCGGCATCCCCGCCGAGCAGATGACGCTGCTCATCAACTCGATGGGTGACGAATCGTGTCGCCCCGCTTACACGCAGGCGGTGCGCGATTACGAGGCCGAGCATGCCGACGAACTCTGTGATGAGTGCAAGCGTCGCATCGACGCCAATCCGCTGCGCTCCTTCGACTGCAAGAACGAGACGTGCAAGCATGTCATGGATGACGCTCCGCGCTTTTCGGACTACCTGTGCGAAAGCTGCTCCGATCGCTTCGAGCAGGTCAAGTCGTGCTTGAGTGCCGCCGGCATCTCGTACGTGGAGGATCCCCGTCTCGTCCGCGGCTTCGACTATTACACGGGTACCGTCTTCGAGGTGCAGGTTACGGCTGGCCTGGGAACGCAGACCGCCATCGGTGGCGGTGGTCACTACGACAAGCTCATGGGCGAGATTTCGGGCAAGGACCTGCCGGGTCTCGGCTTTGCCGTTGGCTTCGAGCGCATCCTGCTCGTACTCGAGGAACTCGGCATCGACCTTGCGCCCGAGAGTCGTCCCTTCGTCTACGTCGCGCTCGCCGACGCCGCACTTGCCGAGGATGCCTTCGCCATCGTGCAGGCTCTGCGTATCGCCGCGCAGATGGACATGCAAGGCCGTTCGCTCAAGTCGCAATTCAAGGTCGCCGGCAAGACGCAGGCGGCTTACGTGCTCGTTATCGGTCCCGACGAGCTGGCTTCAGGTACGTGCACGGCACGCAACATGAGCACGCACGAGGAGACGCCCGTATCACTCGATACCATTGCCGAGGATATGGCGCGCTTGCTCTAGGTACGCTTGGCGAAATGCCCCTCGCGTGGGCTTGTCGCTTGTTTCATAATAGCTACCTTGTGATAAGGAAAGGCGCGGTCCTCCACTGTCTATGGCGGATCGCATGATGAAGGAGGGCATACAGTGCCTGAGGATTTTGCAAACGAGTACTCCATGCACACGCATACCTGTGGCGAGCTGCGTCGCGAGGATATCGGCCAGACGGTGACGCTTACTGGCTGGGTCGCCCGCAGGCGTGACCACGGCGGTCTCATCTTCGTCGATTTGCGCGACCGCACGGGCATTACGCAGGTCGTTTTCGACCCCGATACCGCCAAGGATTGCTTCGAGTTGGGCGAGAGGATGCGTCCCGAGTGGGCCATCGAGATCACCGGTTTCGTGCGCGAGCGTCCCGAAGACACTGCCAACCCCGATTTGCCCACGGGCGAGATCGATGTGGTCGTGAACGAGTGCACGATCCTCAACGAATCCGCCACGCCGCCCTTCCCGCTCGATGACGATATCGACACCGACGAGCTCACGCGCATGAAGTGGCGCTATCTCGACATGCGTCGCACGCCCGTTGCCGAGGCCCTGCGTCTGCGTGACCCCGATTCTCGGTAAGTCCACCCCCGAGGGCGCACGCGACTTCATCGTGCCGTCGCGCACCAACCCCGGCCACTTCTATGCGCTGCCCCAATCGCCGCAGCTCTTCAAGCAGCTCACGCAGATTGGCGGCATCGAGCGCTATTACCAGGTCGCGCGCTGCTTCCGCGACGAGGACCTGCGCGCCGACCGTCAGCCCGAGTTCACCCAGGTCGACATCGAGATGTCCTTCGTCACCGAAGACGATGTCATGAACATGATGGAAGACGTGCTCGCCGAGGTCTTCAAGGCCGTCGGAATCGACGACGTGAGCTTCCCGCTCGATCGCGTGCCCTACGCCGAAGCCATGGCCCGCTATGGCACCGACCGTCCGGACCGCCGTTTTGGCATGGAGCTCATCGACATCTCCGATATCGTCAAGGACTGCGGCTTCAAGGTCTTCTCCGGCGCGCTTGCCAATGGCGGCGTCGTCAAGGCCATCAACGCCAAGGGCGCGGGCGACTGGCCGCGCGCGCAAATCGACAAGCTGGGCGATCTGGCTCTCGAGTGGGGCGCCAAGGGCATGGCCTGGATCCAATTCCGCAGCGAGGGCAAGGTCAACAGCCCCATCACCAAGTTCTTCACCGAAGATGAGATCGAGGCGATCAAGACGGCGCTCGACGTCGAACCGGGCGATCTCGTCATGTTCGGTGCCGATAGCACGAGCGTCGTCAACGAGGTCTTGGGCAACATGCGTCTGCACATGGCACACGCCATGAACCTTGTCGAGCCGGGCACGCATGATCTGTGCTGGGTCGTGAACTTCCCGATGTTCCGCTACGACGAGGACGAGAAGAAGTACGCTGCCGAGCACCATCCCTTCACCCATGTGCTGAAGGAGGATCTGGACAAGATCGAGAGCGATCCGCTTGCCTGCGGAAGCTACTCCTACGACATCGTCATGGACGGTTTCGAGATGGGCGGCGGCACCATTCGTATCCACCAGCCCGAGCTGCAGCGCCGCATCCTGCGTCAGATTGGCATGAGCGACGAGCAAATCGACGAGCAATTCGGATTCCTCATCACGGCGCTTGGCTTCGGCGCGCCCCCTCATGGCGGCATCGCGCTTGGCCTCGACCGCCTGGTCATGCTCATCGGCGGCTATGCCTCCATTCGCGATGTCATCGCCTTCCCCAAGACGAGTTCGGGTGCCGACCCGATGACGGGCGCACCCGGCGAGGTGAGCCGTCGCCAGCTCAAGGAAGCCAACATCAGCATCAATCTCTAGTTTTCGCTTTCACATCGAGGACGCCCCGGACTCACGTTGCTCCGGGGCGTCTTCGTGCTTTGGCGACGCCTGGGATTTGACCTCGGGGCGACGATTGTCCGTCTGTCTTGATTGTGTACTCGTGCCGCTGACGGCTGTGCCGTATTTGCACGGGGTGTCCGTTTGCGGCAACAGCGACATCATGATGCTGCTGAGCGGGTACGATGCTCGCGACTTCCCTTGAATCTCAAATCTTTATCCGAAAATCAGAATAAATTACCGTTCTCGTTGCTGCTAAGGTGTGCCTGCTTTTGTTGGATGCCAAGTAAAGGAGTACGTAATGGCTTGCAATCACACTTATCGCGACTACACCAAGATGACCGTCGAGGAGATGGTTTCCTACATCGCCCAGGACGGCAAGATTCAGAGCACCTTCTCCGAGGACAACTATCGTGACGGTGCGCTGGCTTGCTCCGTGCGTGGTGCCTTCGTGGGCAACGAGGAGCGATAAGCGCGTTTCGAAGGTAAACGGATTCCTGCGCCGAAGGTCTGGATTCGGCACTGAAGCCGTGGGAGAGGGGCAGATGCATTGCATCTGCCCCTTTTGCGTGGATATGGCTTTCATTGCAGTTGTGCCTACGTGGTACCATGTGCGACATATGTTTCGAGCACGAGCGCAAGCGAGGATACAACATGAGCATCATGCGTATGAGCAAGACCTATTGTCCGACGTTGAAGGAAGATCCTGCCGGAGCAGATATCGCAAGCCACAAGCTGTTGCTTCGTGCGGGTATGATTCGTCAGATGGGATCGGGTACCTACACCTTCTTGCCGTTGGGCATGACCGTGCTCAACAAGGTCCAAGATATCGTGCGCGAGGAGATGAACGCGACAGGCGCCCAGGAGATCCTCATGCCCATTTTGCAGCCTGCCGAGCTCTGGCACGAGTCGGGGCGCTGGGATGATTATGGTCCCGAGCTCATGCGTCTCAATGACCGCCATGAGCGTGAGCTCTGCCTCGGCCCCACGCACGAAGAGCTCATCACGAGCCTCGTGCGCGACGAGCTGCGCAGCTACAAGGACCTTCCTTGCACGCTGTGGCAGATGCAAGTGAAGTTCCGCGACGAGATGCGCCCGCGCTTCGGCCTGTTCAGGACGCGCGAGTTCGTGATGAAGGACGCCTACAGCTTCAATGCCGACGAGGAATCGCTTGACGAGAGCTATCGCGATATGGAAGTCGCCTACGCGCGCGTGTGCGAGCGTCTTGGTCTCGAGTACCGCATGGTCGAGGCTGATTCCGGCCAGATTGGCGGTTCGGAGACCTGCGAATTCATGGCGCTTGCCGATGCCGGCGAGTCAGACCTTGTGCATTGCACCTGTGGCTTTGCGGCCGATGCCGAGGCGGCGAACGTCGGCGTCACGATGGCGCTTGGCGAGGAGCGTGCGCTCGAGAAGATAGCCACGCCGGGCGTGCACACCATCGCCGACCTTGCGGCCTTCCTCGACATTCCCGAGAACGCGACCGTGAAGGCCCTGTCGGGTACGGGCGATGATGGCAAGATCTACGCCCTGTTCATCCCCGGCGATCACGAGCTCAACGACATCAAGGCCGAAAAGGCCATCGATGGTTGGCGTCTGCTCACGGACGAGGAGATGCTCGATGCGGGTCTGCACAAGGGCTCGATGGGTCCGGTCGACCTGCCCGATGGCGTTGTCTGCATCTGCGATGCCGCGCTCGAGGGCACGCATGCCTGGGCCGTCGGCGCCAACGAGGATGGCTATCATTTCCTGGGTGCCGAGCCCGGTCGCGACTTCACGCCCGATGCCTGGGTCGACCTCGTGCTCGCCAAGCCGGGTGACCTGTGCCCCGCTTGCGGCAAGGTGCTCTCGGGTTCTCGTGGCATCGAGGTAAGCCAGGTCTTCAAACTTGGCACGAAGTACTCAGAGGCCATGAACGCCACGTATATGGATGCCGATGGTGTCGAGAAGCCCTACGTCATGGGTTGCTACGGCATTGGCGTGACACGCTCGATGGCGGCTGTCGTCGAGCAACGCAACGACGAGAACGGCATGTATTGGCCCGCGAGCATCGCACCTGCCCATGTCTGCGTGATCCCCTTGCAGATGGGCGACGACCTTGTCGAGCCGCTCGCGTCCAAGCTCGCCGACGAACTCGAGGCAGCGGGTATCGAAATCGCCCTTGACGACCGTGACGAGCGCGCCGGAGTCAAATTCGCCGACGCCGATCTCATCGGCTGGCCATATCAACTGATCATTGGCAAACGCGGTGCACAAAACGATATCGTGGAGTTCAAGGACCGCGCGACGGGCGAGAAGGTTGAGCTCGACACGAGCGAGGCCGTCTCGCACATCATACGCACGGTGCACGATGCTCTCGCCGCTCTCGAACCCGTGACCACCTCGATGTAGAAAAACCTATTCCATCGCGCGGAGTTTGCGTTACAATGTCGGTTCGTGCGCGACCCGTCATCGCGCCAGGTCTCAATTTCACGCCTGCAATGGGTGCAGGCGATAGATTGAAGGAGAAGTTTTGGTAGTCATCCGTCTGGCACGTCATGGTGCCCACAAAGCCCCGTTCTATCGCATCGTGGTCGCCGATCAGCGCAAGAAGCGCGACGGTCGTATCATCGAGCAGGTCGGCACCTACGACCCTGCGGGGGATCCTTCGGTCATCGATCTCGATGTCGCCAAGGTCGATGAGTGGATTGCCAAGGGCGCTCAGCCGTCCGATCGCGTTGCCAAGATCATCGCGAGCGTGAAGAACGAGCCGCTGCCCGAGAACGGCCTGTATTCCAACGCCATGGCCGGTACCGACCGCATGGAGCTGTACAGCACCGTGAACGCCGCCGGGGATCAGATGATGCTGGTCTCCCTGTTTGATAATCTGGGCAAGGGCGCCTCCGGCGCCGCCGTCCAGAACCTGAATATTATGATGGGTGTAGACGAGAATTACGGTCTGTGATAAAATGTTTCCAAAGGAAGGGAAATGCATCATGACCGAACGAAAACGTAAAGACTATCTGGATATTGCCAAGGGCATCGCCATGCTCTGGATCATCTCCGTCCACGCCGATGGCGCGCCTTATACCGGCACCGTAGGCTATGTGGTGCTGATCCCGCTGTTTTTCCTCACCGCGGG
>USOR01000045.1 GCA_900556425.1 uncultured Coriobacteriaceae bacterium | reverse complement strand
CCACGCGCAACGACATGGCATAGAAGCCTTTCCATCGCCCCGTTCTGGCGCTTGCTTCGGGCACCAGGGCGGGGCACCGGTAAAGCTTTGAACAAGCTTTGTATGAGGAGAAAGTTCTAAGGAGGATATGTAATGGAATGGATTGGAGTTATAGGCATCGTCGTGGGCTTGGTGTTCTTCGTCGTTGCAGCCATGAGGGGCTGGAACGTGCTGATCACCTCGATCGTGACCGCCATCGTTATCGCACTCACCAATGGCATGGACATCATGAGCTCCATGGTGGGCACCGAAACGTCGTATGTCACCGGCTTGGCCGGATTCTTGAGGGGTAACCTTATCATCTTCATGGGCGGCGCCATCATGGGCGAGTTCATGGACAAGTCGGGTGCCGCGAAATCCATCGCGCAGGCAATCATGAACAAGGTGGGGACCAAGAGCCCCTACATGGTGCTTCTCGGCATCTCGCTCATCGGCGCGTTGCTCACCTATGCGGGCATCTCGATGTTCGTCGCCATGTTCGCGCTCATCCCGCTGGCACGTCCGATGTTCCGCGAGTGCGACATCCCCTGGCCGCTGTTCTGCGCAGCTTGGACGCTGGGCACCTGCTCGTTCACCATGGCGATGATCCCGGGTGTACCGGCTATCGCCTGGATCAACGCGGCCAACGGCTGCGGCGTATCGCTCACGGCCGCTCCCATCATGGGCATCGTGGGCTCCATCATCGCCATCGTGATCAGCTGCCTGATCATCAAGTTCTCGCTCAAGCGCGCTCAGGCTCGTGGTGAGCACTTCGTGGCAACCGAGGACGACATCGAGGTCGAGGAAGACAAGAACATCCCCAACCTGTTCCTCTCGCTGCTGCCGCTCATCCTGCTCATCGCCACCATCATCGGCCTGTCCGCAACGGGCATGAAGAACGTCGTCTACATCGGCATGCTCGTCGGCATCATCGCCTCGATCGCCTGCTTCTTCAAGTTCGTGCCGAGCGTCAAGGATTCCCTCGGCGCAGGCGCCGTTGCCGGTGTTGGCCCTGCGGTCTTCACCTCCGCCGCCGTCGGCGTCGGCACCGTTGCCGCCGCATCCGTCGGTTTCTCGGTCATCTACGAGGCCATCTTCAACATGCCTGGCGGTACCTATGTGTCCGCCGCCACCATGGCAGCTGCCCTCGGTGGCATCATGGGTTCCGGCTCGGGCGCCGTGGGCATCATCGCCCAGAACTTCCTGCAGCCCTACCTGGCGACGGGCGTCGATCCCGCCGCGCTCGCGAAGATCATCGCGACTTCGGCCACCATCGGTGGTGCGCTGCCTAACTCGGGCGCCATGTTCGGCATGCTCTCGGCCATGAAGCTCACGCACAAGAATTCCTACAAGTACATCGCCGCCATCTCCATTGGCGCCGGTCTGTGCGCATTAATCGTCATGATCATCATGGCCAACCTGGGCATCGTGTAGTCCCTCCTTTTCCAGTCGGCGCCTCGCATGCACGGGGCGCCGACACCCCCTTCTCCGAAGAACCACCAGGCATAACCCGACCGATTCGACAGAGGTGTCGCCATGGATTCCAATTCGCAAGGTCCCAAGGGCAAAGCCGTCACCGACGTGAAGGCACCTGCCCAGGGCAGGGCTCCCGCAAAGGGACGCTCGGTTACGAGCCAAGTATCGCTTTTCGAAAGGGTGCCCGATTGGGCGCGTCTTTCCTGGCCGGACATCGCGGCCATCCTCTCCGGAGTGGTCTCGAGCCTCTCCAAGCTCATGGGCGGCGGCATCGTCGCCTTCTACGCGGGCTGTCAGCTCGGTGGCGTCACCGTTGCCATCACGTTCGCGCTTTCCTTCGTGCTCACATACTTCGTCGGCAAGATCTGCTTTCGCGAAGGTCTTCCCAACAACGTCGTCTCCCGCTACTACATCTTCGGCAAGAACGGCTCCGCCGTCGGCTCGCTCATCTGGATATTCGTCTTGGTGGGCGTCTTGGCCGTGGGCACCGTGCAGTTGGGTAACGCCATCCTGTTCGCCTTTGGCTGGGAGGGCGAATTCGCCCGCTGGGCCCTCTTCATCGGCATCTCGTGCGTCTGGGTGCTCATGGCGCTGTTCGGCACCAAGGTCATCGCCCGCATGAACGCCGTATTCGTCGTCGCGCTCTTCTGCGTCATGGGCTATGTGGTCTACCTCATCGCCGCTGACGGTCAGCTCGTCGATGCCGCAACCCACGGCATCATGATCCCCGGAGTGGAGCCCCTCGAGGGCTTTGCCTACTCCGTCAACTACGCCATCATGACAAGCGGCTTGCTCGCTTTGTTCGCGGCGGACTTCACGCGCTTCGCCAAGAAGGAGCGCGATCTCGTGCCCATCTCCCTTACGGGCAGCATATTTGCCATCGTCACGTACATTTTCGGCGCGCTCATCGTCTACTACGGCTTCGAGCAGTCGTTCGCATATTTCAGCGCCCAGGGCATGGACGCGACGCTGGCCGCCAACGCGGCGGTCACCAATCCTGGCGTCTCGCTCGTACTTGCCTCCGGTGGCATCGGCCTTGCCATCATCTGCCTGTCGCAGATGAAGGTGGAGACCTCCAACTCGATTGGTGGCGCCAACGCCGTATCCAATCTTTTCGACTCGCTCTTTGGCAGAAAACTCGCTTGGCCCGTGGCCGTCATCATCGCCAACGCCATTGGCCTTGCCTTCATATTGGGAAACATCCTCGACCAGGTCAACGCCTTCATGAGCTACGGATCGATTCTCACGAGCTCGTGGTGCATCCTGCTCATCACCGATTACTACATCGTACGCGGCAAGATGGGCATCGGGGCGCAGAGCATCGACTTGGGCGCCCGGGAGCGCACGGTCAACTGGCGTGGCGTGGGAACGCTCATCGTCGTCTCGGTCGTGGCGAGCGTGCTGTATGCCACGAACATCCTGCAGATACCGTTCTTGCTGGTGGCACCCGCGTCCATGATCATCTACATCTTGGTGAGCTGGCTTCTGCGCGACAAAGTGCGCTCGGGCAAGGTGGCGTGAGAAGCGGTCACGCAGTGGCCATCTTGGGCAGGAGCACTCGCTGGCATTCGTGGCAGGTCAATAGGTAGTAGATGCCAAGCAACGCGGCGGTGCCGCCAATGACCGCCGCCACGATCACCATATAGGACGAGCTTCCCAGCACCAGGGCGAGAAAGCCCACGAGCGCCAGCCCGAAGCAATCGTGCACCATGGCAAACGCGAACGGCGCCGCGAAGTAGACGCCCACCTGGGTCCGTATGGCGCCCCGCATCATCTTGGGGTCGCAACCGAGGTCGGCGAGCATCGCGAAACGACTGGCGCTATCGACCGCATCGGCAAGCTGCTGCAATGCGAGCACCGCGGCCGCAGCCACGAGAAAGGTGACGCCGTAGAAGATCCCGACGTAGCCGATGGGTGCCAGCGCCGCAGCGTTGTCGATGCCCGTAGGCCCCCTCATTCCCACGCTGAAGGCCAGGCCGGCCACCATCATGCACGTGGCAACGGCAATGAGGACGCACGTGCAGGCCATGGCGTTCGAGCTCGACGAGACGCGGCTCTCGACCTGGCGGATGACGAAGAAGCGCAGACCCGAGAGATAGCGGGCGGGCTTGCGTCGGGCGCGGGATGGCCAGGTGGTGGCGAAGAAGCGAAACAGGACGGCCGTGGCGAGCACGGCAAGGACGCCCAAGGGCAGTATCCAGACGACGAAGAAGACGGGCTGCAGGATGCACGATCCCCACACGACGGCCAGCACGACGAAGGCAAAGGCGAGCTGCACGGCCGTTGGCAGACGTCGGATGCCCTTGGGGCAGTCGGGAGTCGAGTTCGCGCGCAGCAGCTCTATGAGCGGTCGCCTGCCCACGTCGCGGATGCCGAGGAGCGTCGCCAGGACCATGATCGCGAGAAAGCAGCCCGCGGTCCAGCAAAGGGCGTCAGACGAGAACGTGAAGACGAGCTTGTACGGGACGTCGAAGACGAAGGCAGCGACGAAGCCGGAGAGCGGCGATACCACGACCGCTACCAATACGCCGATGACCAGGGCAAGGAAGCCGACGATGCAGCCCTCGTAGGCGAGGATGCGCGCGATGGACGACGCGGACATGCCCAGGGTCTCGTAGAGCGCGAACTCACGGGAGCGACGGCGCAGGATGAAGCGGTTCGCATAGACGATGAGGAACGCGAACACGATGACGGAGAACACCGAAAACGCCTGCATGACGCCATTGGCGGAATCGTACACGCCCCTTTGCTGTTCGCTCAGGTCCAGGGCGAGGAGGTAGTCGGTCGACGCCGTGAACGAATACAGAAGACACGCGGCAAAGGCCAATGTCATGAAGTAGATCGAGTAATCCCCGAACGAGCGCTTGATGTTTCCCAGGGCAATCTTCGTGTACACGGATGCACTCCCTCCTCTTGAGTCATGCCCATCCTAGGGGCTGAGGAGAGGAGCTGCCATCGGGCAGCCTTACCGCATGCGAACACTTTCGTAAGGTTCGTGTTGACGGAGACCGAATGAGAGATCTGCATGGAACAGTCTTCTCGCCAGCCACCTCACCCTACGCAACTGGCGATGATGCGGGCGGCCTCGCGGGCCGATTCGACGTCCAGCCCGCCGTACTGGATGGCAAAACGCGCATCATCGTGAGGTGATAGCGGAGCGAGTGCGTAATCGTCCATGGGCGAGAGGCGCACTCCCCGATCGAGTGCGGCGGCGGCGATTCGCCTCTCGTCGGCATTCTCGATGGAAAGCACGAAATGCAGCCCCGAGTCGGCCTGTTCGACATGCACGCTATCCGGAGAAGCGAACCGGACCATCTCGTCGATAAAGGCGTCGCGCACGTCACGCTGCGCCTTGCGGTAGCGATTCACGTGACGCTCGTAATCGCCCACCTCGATCATGCGCGCGAGTGTGATCTGATCGATGACACTCACGGTGTTCGCGTAGAAGCCGACGCGTTCATCCCATGCCTCGGCCAGTTTAGGAGGCAGAACCATGAAGGCCATGCGAAGCGCGGGGCCCAAGCTCTTGGAAAACGTGTTGGTGTATATGACGTGACCTGCCACGTCGATGGATGCGAGGCTTGCCACCGGACGGCCCGCCAGGCGAAACGGCGCATCGTAGTCGTCCTCGACGATGTAGCGTCCCTCGACCTCGCTCGCCCACGCAAGCAGCTCGTAGCGACGACGTATGCTTGTCACGATACCCGTCGGGAACTGATGCGACGGCATGACGTGAACGAGGCTTGCATCACTTGCCTGAAGGCCCTCCATGGACATGCCCTCGTCATCGAGCCCGATGGGACATACGGGCAATCCCGCCGACTCGTAGATTTGCACCAGACGCGGATAGCCGGGATTCTCGAGCGCCACCGAGCCCCTGGGCCGCAGGAGCTGCACGAGTGCGGCATCGAGGAGCTGCGAGCCGGCACCGACGACGATGCGTTCGGGATCGGCTTCGAGGCCCCGCGTCTCGTGGAGTCTGCGTGCGATGGCGCGACGCAGGCGCAAGGTGCCCTTGGGAGGCTGGGAGCCGTAAAGCTCCTCGTCAGATTCGGCCGACAGGACACGCCGCAGGGCCCTTCCCCACACGCGCGAGACCACGGCGGGGTCGGCATCGACACGCGAGAGGTCATGGCAAACGTCAGGATGCGCCTCATCGGAAAGCATGACAAAAGTCGCCGGGGCATTTTTGTCTGGTTTCGAGACATCTGTCACGGCGGATAGTTCAGAGACATAGTATCCGCTGCGGGGCTTCGTATAGCAGTAACCCTCCGTCACCAGTTGGGCGTAGGCGTTCTCCACGGTGATGAGACTCACGCCGAGATGCTGGGCAAACGTGCGTTTGGAGGGCAGCTTCTCGTGGGGTGCAAGCGTGCCGGCCTCGATATCGCGTCTAATCGAACGATAGACGAACTCGTAGAGGCTCAGCTCCCCGCGGTTCTCCAAATCGTAATCCAGCATCAGCACCTCCGTGATGGGACAGGTGGACAGGTCATTTGTCTCATTACCGAATGACACCTGTTGCTAATGGGACAAACGACCTGTCCACTTGTCCCACCCGTGCCCGTCTTCTCTGAGCATAATCTGGTCATATCAATTTCGCAAGAAATGGTTATACAAACATGTTCAGATTACGTCTAGGCTTCGAGCCGTCAATACTCGAATCGACGGACGCGGAGGCAAGACATGGCAGAGACGACGAGGGAAAAACGCGCCAAGCTTAACCGGGAGCTGGCGCAGATGCTCAAGGGCGGTGTCATCATGGACGTGACCACCCCCGACCAGGCACGCATCGCCGAGGAGGCGGGCGCGTGCGCGGTCATGGCCCTCGAGCGCATCCCGGCAGACATACGCGCAGCCGGTGGCGTGAGCCGCATGAGCGACCCGGCGATGATCCGCGGCATCCAGCAGGCCGTGAGTATCCCCGTCATGGCAAAGTGCCGCATCGGCCACTTCGTCGAAGCCCAGGTGCTCGAGGCCATCGAGATAGACTACATCGACGAGTCCGAGGTGTTGAGCCCGGCCGATGACATCTACCATATCGACAAGACGGCGTTTTCCGTGCCGTTCGTATGCGGTGCGCGCAACCTCGGCGAGGCACTGCGCCGCATCGCCGAGGGCGCGTCGATGATCCGCACCAAGGGCGAGCCCGGCACGGGAGACGTCGTGCAGGCGGTGAGCCACATGCGCCTCATCAACGGCGAGATACGTGCGGTGGGCGCCCTGCGCGAAGACGAGCTCTTCGAGGAGGCGAAGCGCCTGGAGGTCCCCATCGACCTGCTTCGCTACGTACACGAGCACGGCAAACTGCCCGTCGTCAACTTCGCGGCTG
>USOR01000044.1 GCA_900556425.1 uncultured Coriobacteriaceae bacterium | reverse complement strand
GGCGACGAAGGCATCGTCGACAGCGTCATCGCCGGGCAGTTCGAGAGACGGCGTCTCACCTGCGACGATGGCACGCAGCGTGTCGAGGGAAAACGTCCGGGCGGGCGGCGCGAACGTGCGCCTGGTGCTCTCCTTCACGTACCGGCGCACGGTGCGGTCGCATGCGGCGCACAGGAACCGACCTTCGCCCAGCGGAGCGCAGTTGATTCCGAGGCTCTCGCGTCCGCAGACGGCGCATTCCTTCGTGAAGAGCCCCATGGCGCTACCTCCGATCCCTCGTCTGTCGTCTTGGTACCCACAATAGGAATGCCCGCAGAGGAAGGGTACGAATCCTCTGCGGGCGATGGGGTCGATGTCGATCTTGGCGGACTAGCGCACGCAGATGATCTTCTTCACACCTGACTGGCTGCCATCGAAGATGAGCTTCGAGCCGCCGGCAATCTCGAGACGGACATCCTGTCCATCAGAGGTCTTGGCAGTACCAGCCGTCGCGGACTGGGCCTCCCACGTTCCGGTGAGGATGGACGCGCCGTTGTCCTGCACGTCAAACGTGCCATCGGCATTCATGATGATCTTGTACTGCTCGGTGGGAACCTCGCCCTGACCGGGAACGATCTCGGACTTGGAAACCCACTCGCCCGCATAGTAGCGAGCATCGCCCTCGGCCTTGGTCGGGTCGGACTTCGAGGCGGACGCGCTACCCGAGCTGCTGGCGGAGTTATCCGAGGAGCAACCCACGATACCGGCAAAGCACAGGCAACCAACGCACGCTGCCAGGAGGATGGTGACAAGCTTCTTCATAGAATTCTTCATGATGGTGGATCCTCTCTCTACATTCGTATCCGTACGTACCCTTTATTTGTAAGGGCGCCATCGTTTTGGACGACGCCCTCGCAACTAAGCCCAGCGCCTACTTGCCTTCGGGGGCACCTTGCGGCTTGCCGGCGCCCTCGCCGCCCTTCGGCTTGCTCGGCTTCATACCGAGGCTGAACAGGATGCCGATGACGCCGACGGGCACGAGCGCCCAGAACGCCAGCATCGGATCGGTCATGCCAAACGCCATGGAATCGACGAAGTTGTGCATGACGTAGCTCGTCGGAATCTGGCCGATGTACTGGCCGATGGTCAGGAACGAAAGTCCCAGGCCGACGGCCGTCGCACCGCCCTTGAAGACGTAGCTGGGGACCATGGGCCGGCAGCAGCCGTTCAGGAACATGTTGCCGATGCAGAAGAACAGTACGTAGGCGATGAACATCGGGACGCTGTTATGGAACGCGAGCGCGCAGCAGATGGTCAGCGACGTGATGCCAGCGATGACGCAGATGTACTTCAGGTGCTTGGGAGTCTTGTCCAAGATGAAGCCGCCGAGCGGAGCCAATGCGCCGCATGCGCAGATGAGACCGCCGAGGATGCCGGCCATGCCGACGTCCCAACCCATGCCACCAGCGTTGGTGGAAAGCTGCAGCCACGTCTTGAGGTACTGGCTGAAGGCGTAGTTCATGTAGTTGAAGATCGCGAACATGATGATGAGGCACCACAGCTGACGACTCTTGAACAGGGGCAGAACCTCGCGGAAGCTCTTGCGCTCGGGGCTGACCTCGGACACCTCGTCACCCTTCGGCTCGCGGAACACGAGGAAGAACAGCACGAGGATGACGACCATGACGATGGCCCAGATCCACAGGAACATCGTCATGTCACCGCCAACGGCACCGAGCACGCTCGAGCTGATGGCGTTGATGGTGAAGATGCCGATGGGAGCCCAGGTGGACCAGATTGCCATGGCACGGCCACGGGTGCCGTGCGGGAACCACACCGACACGCAAGTCGGGCCGGCGACGACGGTGGTCGACAGACCCAGGCCAAGGATGAAGCGGCCGGCGAGGAACACCGTGAAGTCAGTGGCGGCGAAAACCGAGCAGATGACCTGGCCGACGATTGCCAGGATCATGCCCGTGCACGTTGCCATCTTGGGGCCCCACTTGCGCACCAGGATGGACGTCGGAAACGCCATGATGAGGGCGCCGATGGGCACGAGGCCCATGACGTTGGCCATCATGGGAGCCTGGAAGGTCGGGTTGATGCCCGCCTCCCAGCCGGAGAACACCGGGAAGGTCACGCCGGGCAGCCATTGCCAGGCGAACACGATGCTCACGGCGCACAGCAGGGACACGATGAGGCACGGCCAGGCATAGCCAGGGGTCTTCATCGGGGCATCTGCTGCGGCGACTGCGTTGGGATTGCTCATTTTCTTTCCCTCCTTGGGATCGATGCGCTATCGCTTACAGGTTGAACAGACGCGCGGCGTTACCGCCGAGGATGAGCTTGCGATCCTCTTCGTCGATGTCCAACGCGTTGATGGCACCCACGGAGCGGGCCATCCACTCGTAGAACACGGGGAACGAAGAGCCGAGCAGGATGTGGTCGGCACCGCAGACCTGCACTGCGCACTCCAGCTCCTCCTTCGACCAGCTCATGGGATGAGTCGAGTCAAAGTAGATGTTGTTCTTGAGGTAGCGGAAGTAGTCCTCGCGGCTGATGTTGGTGGCCAGGCGGTTCATGGCCTCCTTCTTCTTCACGGAGACATGCGGGGCGAGCAGGTTCTGCAGGGCGAACCAGTTGCCACCGAACATGGTGTGGACGAACTTCAGGTCGGGGAACTCGTCGAACATGCCCGAATAGAGCTCGCGGCCGACGGCGACGGCCTGGACGGTGATGCGGCCGAGCTCGCGACGCAGCGGCGTATAGTCCTGGAACATCTGGAAGACGTTCTGGCCGGGCGTGTGATGGATGACGGCCGGGATCTTGTGGTCGTTGATGTACTTCATGTACGGCTTGAACAGGTCGTCGTCGAGGAACTTGTTGCCATAGGCGCAGGCAAGCTGGACGCCCACCATGCCGAGGTCGTTCATGCAGCGCTTGAGCTCGTCGACGTCCTCGGGGCGACCCCAGGGAGGCACGACGGCGTTGGCGACGAGACGGCCCTCGGACTTCTTGCACATGTCGGCGGCCTGGTCGTTCACAATCTTGCAGATCTCGAGCGGCAGCCACTCCTGCCACACGGGCATGCGCAGCATGGCGATGTCGACGCCGACCTCGTCCATGGCCTGGATCTTGGCCTCGAGAGTGTAGTCGCCCTCGACGTAGTTCAGGATCTCCTGACCGTCCTCGGTTGCCACGACGACCTGGTCATGCTTGCCATCGGGGGTCTTGGTCACGTAGGTCTTGATGCCGAAGGTGATGGGTGCCGAATACAGGAACCCGTTCAGGACCTTTTCGTTGGTGAACAAGTCCGTCGGCAGGAAGTGCATGTTGTCGTCGATTACCTTGAAATCTTCCATTCTTTCTCCTCCTTTTCGATACGCGTACGCAACGATGTGCGTCCGCCTTGCCTTACTTCTGGTAGATGTCGTTGACGATGTGCTTCTTCATCTTCTCCATGTTTTCGGAGCAGCGTACGCGCCAGTCGATGCGGCCCTGCTCACGCTCGGCAGCCGTCACCGTGTGACTGAACTTGCGCGGAGCCCTCACGTCAACGTGATCGAGACGTTCTACGATGTCTTCCATGCTCATGGGTCTTACCTTCCTTTCGTTTTTCCCCTTGCCCGCCAGGAGATCAGACTGGCGGGCTTGGGGTTTGCTATGGAAAGCCGGTTCGCAGCTTGGAGGGATTGGGGGTGTGCTTCCGGCTTATTCCCGTATGTGATGCCTACTTGATGGCGACGATCATCTGCTTGGGCGAGTCGATCCTGGCGGCCAGCTCCTCCACCGGCCCCCACTCGAGGCATTGCGCCTGGCAATGCTGCACGCAGCTCGGCTTCTTGCCCTTGGCGGTGCGGCTCTCGCACAGGTCGCACCACTCGGTGAACTGGGGGATGAAGTCGAAGTCGTAGTGCTTCTTCGACGCGTCGATCGCCAGGGGGCCGAGCTGAGTGATGGTGATGCCGAACTCCTTCTCGGAGTACCCCTTCTCCTGCTGGCAGGCGAGCACGCACGCCTCGCAGCCAGTGCAGTAGTTGTAGTCGACGAAAATTCCTTCGTGTGCCATGGTCGCTTTCCTCTCCTTACGCGATGGGACGGTCCTCGGTGTCGATCTTGGTGCTCTCGGGCGCGGGGATACCGACGGTCAGCGGGGCCGGCGTCTCTCCGTCCTTGTAGATGCGGCACATCATGGACTTGTAGTTGGACCCGAAGCCTGACACGCCCGCATCAAAGGGGACGAGGTTGTTGATCTGGCTCTCGAAGACGCCGAACAGGCCGGCCTTCTCGTCCTCGACGTTCTCCTCGGCCTGGTCCTTGCGCTCGGGGAACCACCAGCCGTGGTCACACTGCATGACACGCGGGTCGTAGTTCTCGTCGAACTTCGCCTTGTACTTGCACTTGCCGTGCTGGTTCTCGAGCCACATCCAGTCGCCTTCCTCGATGCCGTGCTTGGCGGCGGTCTCCGGGTGGATGTAGCAGAGCGGATCGGGATGCAGCGCGCGCAGCTTCTTCACCTGACGCTGCTCGGAGTGGAAGAAGTGGGGCACGCGGGCGCCGGAGGTGACGATGTAGGGCAGCTCCTTGAGCGCATCCGGATTGGAGTACGGGCTCTCGACGGGCTCGACGTAGCTCGGCAGCGGGTCGAGACCGGACCAGCTGGTGTGGTGGAAGACCATGGAGTAGATCTCGGCGCGGCCCGTCTCGGTGGAGAAACCAGGCTGGCCATCCGGGCGCAGAAGGCCCTTCTCGTACTTGCGGTACTCGAACTCGGGGTACTTCCAGGTGGCCTCGCGCAGCTCCTCCCAGGTGAAGCCGCCGTCCTCGAGCGCGTAGTCCCACATCTCCTCGACGGTGTCCCAAGGCCAGGCAATGTCCTCGTTCTGCGGACGAAGAGCCTTCACGAGGCGCTTGCCGAGCTCGAGGAAGATGGTGTTGTCGGCCTTGGTCTCGCCGACCGGCTCGATGGCCTTGTTGATGCAGCTGATGCGGTACGGGTTGAGGCCGCCGAAGCCGTTGCGCTCCTCGTAGGTGGCAGCGGGCAGCACGACGTCTGCCAGGGCCATCATCGTCGGGGTCATGAACAGGTCCTGGAACACGCAGAAGTCGATCTGCTTGTACCACTCAAGCTGCTGCTCGGCCTGCGCGCCCATGGTGGCGAGGAAGTTGTTGGTGGCGAAGTACGCCGCGTGGATGGGCACCTCGCCGCGTTGCCAGGCCTCGATCGTCGCATTGGACGAGAGGTTCTTGAAGCCGACGGCGAACATCGGGTAACGCTCGACGCCGATGCGCTTGGCAGCTTCCTCCTCGGTCAGAAGCTCGTCATAGCCCCAGGTGCCCGTCCAGTTGGGCTGCTCGATGCCCCAGCACGCCTGGCCGATAACATTGCCACCGGGCACGTCCAGATTGCCGGTGATGCACCACAGCGCCGTCACGGCGTGCGCGGCCTGCTGGCCACCGGTCTGCTGGTCGAGGGCGACGCCCCACTGGATGGCGGCGGGCTTGGCGGCGGCGTAGCGGCGCGCGACGCGCTGCACGTCCTCCTTGGAGACCCAGGCCCTCTCGCACAGCTCGTCGAGGTCCATCCCCGCGACGCGCTCGCACACGGCCTCGAGGCCGTAGACCCACTTGTCGCAGAAGTCCTGGTCGTAGAGCTTCTCGTCGCAGATGACCTTGAGCATGGCCATGGCAAGCGCACCGTCACCACCGGGACGTACGCGCAGCCAGTCCTCGCCGGCCTTCGCGGCGATCCAGGTGAGCTTGGGATCGACGACCGCGACCTTCATGCCGCGCTTCATCAGGTCGGTGATCCAGTGGCCGTAGAAGCCGTCGGCGTTTGCGTAGAAGGGCTGGTGGCCCCAGATGATGCAGTACTCGGGCACCACGTAGCGCGGGTCGTCGTAGCGCTTGGGCAGGAACTGCGAGCAGTCCATGACGCAGGGATCACCCAGCATGCAAGCCATGGATGCGATGCGCGGCAGGTAGCAGGAGTTGCCGGCGAAATAGGGCACGCCCTCGTTGGGCGAACCGCAGGTTGCGTTTACGCGGGTGATCTGATGAATGTCGCGGCCAGTGCCCTGGCAGCAGGCGATCTTGTCAGCACCGTATTCGTCGGCGACCTTCTTGAAGTTCTCGACGATGATGTCGTAGGCCTCGTCCCAGGTGATGCGCTCGAACTTGTCCTTGCCGCGATCCTCGCGCTTGCGCTTCATCGGGTAGAGCAACCTGTCCTCGTGGTAGACGTAGTCCGGGATGCACAGACAGCGGCTGCATAGGCGGCCCTGGTTGTACGGGTCTTCCGGATCGCCCTCGACCTTGACGAGCTTGCCGTCCTTGATATAGCTCAGGATGCCGCAGACGTTGTGGCAACCAGGTGCCGAACGTGCGGTACCGCGGATGACGGTCATGCCATCCTCTTCCCATTTCCATGGGACCTTTGGAGTCTCTGCTGCAGGCGTTGGCTCGATGCCGACATCAACTTTCTTGAATTGCCTGCTGCCACGGCGATACTTCTTGCCGTTGGTCTCGCTCCAGTGATACTCGACCACATCTGCTTCAGACATGATTCCTCCTTCTCTTCTCTCGCTCGATCCATGTCCAAACTGCGATCCTCGAGGCTTCCTCTCTAGGCCCACCATGCAGACGCCAGGACTTGCATCAGCGCTGCGGCGATTTCGCATCGACGAAACGGACTCGAGTGCCTGACAAGTTAGGTCACGTGCGCGAGGGGCCTTCGCGTCATGAGCGTTAGTAGCCGAGAATCAGCTAACTGACGTGACGGGATGACGGGCACTCAGTACGTTGGTATGAGGCTCTGAGCGGGGGTGTCGAATGATTGCGGACATCTCGAGCAGACTCGCGAAAAGCGTGATGC
>USOR01000043.1 GCA_900556425.1 uncultured Coriobacteriaceae bacterium | reverse complement strand
CCTCATCGGCCATGACGATTGGCCCAAGCATAAGCCAGCTCCCGGCCCCATTCTGCGAGGCTGCGAGCTTTTGGGCGTGGCGCCAGAATGCAGTCTTTACGTGGGCGACAGTCCCTTCGACATCCAAGCTGGCAACGCTGCTGGCTGCGCTACCGCCGCCGCTCTCTGGGGCATGTTCCCGCGCGAGGCCCTGGCGGCCGAGCGTCCCACGTTCATGTGCGATTCGCTAACAGAGCTCGCGGATCGACTGGGCATCTAGGCCAGCTTACAGCTGCACAACCATATCGCACTCTCGGCAAGTTGCGCGAACGCTCTCTCGTACTATGACTTCTTGGTGCAAAGCGCAACGTGCTTTCGGCGCGTTGGCGCGGAAGCATCTTCGACGAAACATGCTGCGGCGAACTCGAACGTAGTCGCCGGCGGTGGAGGTGCGTCGACTGCCGGGGCGCCGCGTGTGAAGGCGCCTGGCTTTAGCCGGCCGCAATATAGAATGGAGTTGCCGCTATGGCTGTTCAAAACAAGCAGACCGCAAAACACCGCCAGGCGATGATCGTGGTGCTGTTCGCGTGCAACCTGCTTGCCTCTTTGATGCAGTCGCTCATGAACGTCGCGCTTGATTACGTCGCAACCGACTTTCACATCACGCTCTCCCAGGCCAACTGGATGGTGCTCGCCTTTACGATCGTCACCGCGACGACCATCACCATGGCGGCGAAGCTGCTCGAGCGCATAGGCCTTCACAAGCTCATGACCATAGGCTTCGTCTTCTCGTTCGTAGGGTCGTTGCTCGGTTTCTTTGCCTGGAACTATCCGGTCATGATCGTCGCCCGTGCCCTCCAGGCCGTTTGCACGGGACTGTGCTTCCCGCTTATCAACGAGGCGTTGCTCACCATCGCGCCAAAGGGCAAGGCAGCGACGTTGCTCGCCGTGAACAGCGGTGTCATTGGCGTCGCGTTGGCGTTTGCCCCGCCCGTTTCAGGTCTTATCATCACCTGCGTCGGCCTCCGCCCGCTCTTCCTCATTCCCGCGGTGATTGCCCTTGTCCTCATCATTGCGGGCAGGCCAGCTATCCACAATCTATATATGCGCAGGAAAGCCCATATCGACATCCCGAGCGTTGCGCTGAGCTTTGTCGGCCTGGCCTGCTTCCTCTATGGCCTTAACGAGATCTCGCATGAGGTTTTTCCGCCACTCGTCATCATGCTCGCCGGCATCGCGATACTTGCCATCTTCGTATACCGTCAGCTGCATATCGACGAGCCCCTGCTCAATCTGACGCCGCTGCGCAATCCGGTTTTCACCGTCGGCGAGACGCTCGTCACGCTTGCGTTCATGGCATCGGTGTACATGAGCTTGCTCGTCCCCCTGTATCTCGAGGGCGCGGCATCGTACTCGCCGTTCATAGCCGGCTGCATGTGCATCGTGCCCATCCTGTGCTATGCGGCCTGTTGCTTTCCCAGTGGCCATCTGCTTGCGAAGCACGGCGTGTGGCCGCTCGTGCCGGTGGGGTTTGCGATCGTGCTCATCGGCTACGTCGGCATGTACTTCGCCTCCGCGCAGCTGCTCGTCATCGTCTTGCTTGCCTGCGCTGCCATAGCCTATGCGGGCATCGGCATTTTCTTCCCGGCAGTAAAGACCGTCGACCTCAACGCGCTTCCCCGCGCCATTTCCTCGTACGGCTCGTCCATCCACTCGACGATCGTGCAGATCGGCAGCTCCGTCTCGTCGGCTCTCTTCGTCGGCATCATGTCCGGCGATGTCACCCATTTGATGGCGGGGGGAACGAGCAAGGCCGATGCCTACGCATTTGGCTTTTCGCATACCCTGCTCATTGCCATCGGCATATTGATAGTGGCGGTCATTCTTACCGTCGTCTATACGCGCCTCGTACGCCGTCAGAAGGGGAAGGCGGCTGCCGCGGACAGCGCGACGAGCGAGAAAACCGGGAGAGGATAGGAGGGGGTTATCATGACTGATACCAAGGATGCAGCTCCGAAGACGGATGCTTCGGTGCAGGGCGACTCGCCGACTGCGGCACAGTCCGCGGGCGCGTCTTCGACGCAGGGAGATGCCGGCTTCAAGAGGACGGTCGGCGTGTTCGACATGGTGGTCTACGGCCTCATCTTCATGGTGCCCATCGCCACGTTCAGCCTCTTTGGCGGCGTGTCCAACGCATCGGGCGGCATGCCGGCGCTCGCGTATTTCGTCGCCTTCATCGGCATGTTCTTTTCCGTGCTGTCCTTCGGCGTAATGATCGGAACCTTTCCGTCGTCGGGCTCCATCTACACCTACACGTCCAAGAGCATCGGCAAGGGTCTCGGTTTCGTGGCCGGCTGGCTCATGTTGCTGCAGTATCTCACGTCGCCCGACATGGTCTTCATCATGGGTGCCGAGGCGCTGAGCACCTACGTGCCGCAGATTCCGGTCTGGGGCTGGTGCCTCATCTTCCTCGTCTTCGTCTTCGTCGTCGCGTCGCGCGGCATGAGCACGACGATGTTCGTCAACCGCATCGCGCTCATTCTCGAGTTCATCGTGCTCGGCATGTTCATCGTGTTCGGCGTGGTCTACATCATCGGACACCCCGAGACGAGCGGCTTTTCGTTGACCGCCCTGTTCAATCCCAACACCTTCTCGGTATCCGGCGTCATGGGTGCCGCCTCGCTGGCGGTGTTCTCGTTCGTGGGCTTCGGGTGCGTGGCCACGCTTACCGACGAGGCGAAGGACGAGCGACACGGGCCGTCGCGCGCAATGATGATCATGGTCATCATCCTCGTGGCCATCTTCGTCCTGACGTGCTTCATCGCCACCTGCGTCGACCCGTCGGGCCAGATTTGCAAGAACGACGAGAACAACGGTTTCTACCATATCGCCGAGCTCGTGGGCGGCAAGTGGTTTGGCGTCGTCTGCGCCGTTTCCGTGGCCTTGGCTCAGGGCGTCTTCACCGGCTTGGTCGCGACGGTGTCCGTATCGCGCATTCTCTACGTCATGGGCAAGAGCGGGTCGCTTCCCGGTGTCCTGGCCAAGATCGACGAGAAGCGCCAGGTGCCCATCGTCGCTACGTGCTTCGTGTCGGTCCTCTCGCTCGTCTTGCTCGCGCCCTTCCTGTTCATCGGCATGGAGGGGTTGGGCAAGGTCGTGAACTTTGGTGCCCTTTCCACGTACTTCCTGCTCAACCTCTGCGTGGTCGTATGGTTCTGGTTCAAGAAGAAGGATCACGGCAATCCCGGGCGCTTCTTGGTCTGCCCCATCTTGGGCATGATCGTGGTCTTTGCCTTGCTGCTTTCGCTTGACGTGCCCGCCAAGATCATCGGCGTCGTGTGGATAGCCATCGGCATCGTGTACTACCTGGTCATGACGCGCGTTCTGCACCGCGAGATCACCATGGAGTGAGGCTGCGAAAAAGCGTGTCACAGGCGCTTGATACCCTCGGTTCGTCGTTCAGTTCAAACGAGGGAGAAACATCATGGGCGTCTTGTCGGCATTACTCGCAGGTTCCAGCGCGATGGCGTGGTTCGTCATCATTATGATGCTCGCGATTCTGTTTTGCGGGTCTTCGAAGTGAGGGGTTGTCCTGCTCTACAGCTCGAAGACCTGGCCTGCGTATCAGAGCATATCTTGCTTTTATGATGGCGAAAGGGGATGATGTCGGGTAGGGCGATATACAGGGCGTCCTTGTCAGTCGAACCCCCTGCGCTGATGTGGAGTTTCCAAGAAAGGCGGCAACATGATCTGCCCGGACGATATCCACGTTATTTCGACCGTGGCTCATTCAAAGAGCTTGTCGCATGCGGCGAGTTCGCTGTTTATATCGAGGCAGGGGCTTTCGCAAAAACTTACGTCCATCGAGCAGAGATATGGAGCCAAGTTATTCGACAGGACCGCCGCTGGTATAGTTCTCACGGAGGCCGGACATGCGGCGCTCAAGTACGCCGAATCCGTCGAACGCCTTTCATCTACGCTGGAAGCCGAGCTTGCCGCACTAGGTGAGTCATTCAGCAGCACCATAGAAGTTGGGATGAGCCTTGCGGATGGAGTTGCGCTGCTGCCCGCCATCGTCGCAAAGTTCATTGAGGACAATCCCAGCGAGCGCATCCATCTCGAAGCAGATTATGAGCCAGGTCTCATAGCCGGGATAAAGGACCGAGCTCTTGACATGGCCATTCTTGAAAATCCGCCTTTAGAGGATGGGCTGGAGATGGTCGTGTTGGGCTACGAGAAGTGCGTTTTCCTCGCGCCAAACAAACCGCCTTATAGTTTGAGCTCTCAGATTGTCTCCCTGGAGACGCTGCTTAGCTGGCCGGCGGTAACCTACGAATGGGATTCCGGATGGCATCTCACCGGAAACCGTCCCTTACGCGAGCGTTTTAGTGTGACTCTCAAAGACCACAACATGTCTGTGCAGTTCGACTCCCATGAGGCGCGCATTAATGGTGTGAAGGCGGGAATAGGGTGGGGAGCCTTTCCCATGTGCATCGCCAGACACTATCTAAGCGATCCAGAGGTCTTTCGTTTTACGCCGGACTTTGGGCAGCTGAGGTTCCCCGTGGTTCTCGCATGGGAAGAGGGACGGGAGCTTAGTGATGGTGCCCGCAGGCTCCGTGATTTCATTCGCGAGAACATTCCAGACGGTTTCTTTCCCAAATAGACCCCCCATTCGCCCGAATACAAATCTAAATACGTGATCGTATCGTTATCAGGTCATGCGCTTTATACGATGACGCGGCATGTCAAAAAATGCTTGCGCACCTGTCAACCAATGACTGCGGCCAACGGTTCGGTGTGGTCAAATTCGTCTCCTCTCGCTTCCATAATGATTTTCGGAGGAAAGTCACAAGAAGAGAAGGAGAGGTGGTTTGATTGAATAAGCAGGAATACGTTGCAGGAAGGCAAGAGGAGCGCGCCGGTGATCGTGTCTTCTACACGACATGTCCGAACAACGGCTGCTGGGACTCCTCGTGCATCCTGAAGTGCTACGAGCGCGATGGAAAGCTCGTGGCGACAGAGCCTGACGATTCCATCAACCAAGGCATGTGCCGCGAGGACGTTCCGTTCGATCAACTCTACGAGGGAATGGTCCAGATGCGTCCATGCGTCATGGGACACGCTTGGAAGAACGAACTCTATGCGGAGACGCGCATACTTCATCCCATGAAGCGTGTGGGTAAAAAGGGACCTGGCAAGGGATACTTCGTCAAGATAAGCTGGGAAGAGGCGCTGGACACCATCGCTGAGAAGATGCAAGAGGTACGCGACAAGTACGGCCCTTACTCCATCTATCACACCGACAACACCGGATTCAATGCCAACAAGATGCCGCTTGCTCCATGGTGGCAATGCGGTTTCGCCACGTGGGGCGATCACTCGACCTCGGGACATACGCCAGGCGAGATATTCAACTTGGGGTTTGACTTGGCCGAGGCGATGAACGGATCTGGAGCCCCTGCGCTGCCAGGCTTCGAGGCTCCCGATCTCTTCAATTCCAAACTCATCGTCATGTGGGGAATGGATCCGGTTGTCGATTGGTTTGGACCTACTTCGTATTATATGCAATTGGCCCACGAGCGTGGTTGCAAAACCATCGTAGTCGATCCTCGCTACACGGCGAGCGCCGAATTGCTCGCCGATCAGTGGATTCCCATCAGGCCGGGAACTGATTTGGCCATGCTGCTTGCAATTGCCCAGGTCATCTTCGAGGAAGATCTCTGGGATCACGAATACGTCGAAAAATGGGTTGAACCTACCGGCTTCGAAAGGTGGAAGGACTACTGTCTCGGCAAAGGTGATGACGGAATCGTCAAGACCCCCGAGTGGGCGGAACCGATTTGCGCTGTTCCAGCCGAAACCATCAGGGAATTTGCGCGACTCTATGGAACCACCAAGCCAACGCACTTCCAATACTTCTACTCGTGTGCAAAGAGGCATCTAGGCGAGTACAGTGCCATGGCCGCGATGTTCCTTCAGGCTATGACCGGCAACATGTCATGTGCCGGTGGCTGTCAGACGGGTTCGGCACTTCCCACTCCTCCGCGCGTGCCCACGCCGTACGCGGATTTCAAGCAGGCGCCGCCCAAGTATGACATACCGGTTCTCATCAATAGCAATAAGCTTTCCGAAACGCTCATTTGCCAGCAGGAATATGCGGAGGGCAAGATTACCGAGGACGAGTTTCGCCACCGTATCGGCTCGCCTTCCGATGATTCACCGCTTCCCAACGTGCAAATGATCATATTCGCGAATAACTACGTG
Organism: uncultured Coriobacteriaceae bacterium; assembly: GCA_900556425.1. GTDB lineage: Bacteria > Actinomycetota > Coriobacteriia > Coriobacteriales > QAMH01 > QAMH01. The sequence goes on along the minus strand of USOR01000043.1, from coordinate 702 downwards.
AACAATTGTCATGACACGAACAAGCGTATGGTTGGCATGGCATCCACAGAGTTCAATTGGGGATTGCTCTGGCACATGAACCAGCCGTCAGTCGAATTCTGCGACATTGTCCTGCCATGCCCGGTTTGGCAATTCGAGGGCATGGACTCCTACAAGTACGGACATCAGCGTTTCGTATGCGGCCCGTCTGGCATGCGCAACTACTTCCTGTACAGTGCGCGTGGGTGCGAGTTTCCCGGAGAGGTGCGTTCGCATGACTGGGTGTGGACCGAGCTCGCGAAGCGTCTTGACATTGTCGAGGAATATAACCCGCTTATGAAAGATGTGCCTTGGGAGGACTGGGTCGACGCGCAGGAGCAGATTTGGAAAACGGCATATGAAGAGTGGGCGGCAAAAGATACCACGCTCGCTTTCTACGCGGCCTATCTGGGACGCGAGAGTGCTCCGACCTGGGAGGAATTCAATGAGAATCCCGTATTCAGAATTCCGATTGACGAGCCGTACTATGCGTATAAGTACACCATCGCTGCCGGGGAGACTCCTTTCAAGACGGAATCTGGAAAGATTGAGTTCGAGTCTAGCTACGTGAAGAACACTGATTTGAGCAAGACGAAGTGGCGTGGTGACTTCGAGCCCATGCCGGTTTGGAGGCCAAGGTACATGGATGCAGACGTGAGCGTCTCGTCTGAGGATGGTTTCTAT
>USOR01000042.1 GCA_900556425.1 uncultured Coriobacteriaceae bacterium | reverse complement strand
ATCGGGCATGTTCAAGAGCTTCAAGGAGGAGTTCGACAAGGCCTCCCACGACGACTAAGGGGCTGCCATGGCACGACGCAGAGCATACAGAAACCATGGTGCATCGCGCAGGTCGGGCGTAGGTCCCATCGGCACTATCGACATCCTCGCCCGCGGGTATGCGTTTTGCGACACCGACGAGGGCAGCTTCTTCATCCCCAAATCCGGGCTCGGAGGCGCCATGCCCGGCGACAAGGTCGAGGTGCGTGTGAGCTCGCGCGACGTACCGCATGGTGCAAAGCGTACGGCCCGGGTGGTGCGCGTGGTGAGCCGCGCGACCGAATACCTCATCGGCACGCTTGAAATCAACGACCCGCTCGCTGTGGTCGTCGCCCAGGACCCGCGCGTGCGCCATGACCTCTTTATCACGGACGGTCGTCTGGAGGGCGCCCAGGACGGTGACGTCGTGCTCGCGCGCATCACGAGCTATCCCGATCGTCACCAGCCCATGCAAGGCTACATCGTCGAAGTGCTCGGTGCGGCAGACGCTCCGGGCATGGACGTCGACATCATCATCCACAACCTTGACTTGCCCACGAAGTTTAGCCCCCAGGCGCTCGAGCAAGCCGAGTCAATCGAAGTTGACGTGGAGGCGGCCCTTGCCGAGCATGGCAGGCACGATCTGCGCATGCGCGACATCTTCACCATTGATCCGGCAGACGCCAAGGACTTCGACGATGCGATCTCACTTGACGAGGTCGATGGTATGCTGCGCCTTGGTGTGCACATTGCCGATGTCTCGCATTATGTGGACTGGGACGGTCATATCGACATATGTGCACGCGACCGTGCGACGAGCGCCTACCTGGTCGATCGCGTGCTTCCCATGCTGCCCGAGAAGCTCAGCAACGACGTGTGCTCGCTCAGGCCCGGAACTGATCGTCTGACCATGACCTGCGACATGTACCTTGACCAAGCGGGCACGGTCAAACGATACGAGATTTACCCAAGCGTCATCTGCAGCAAGCGGCGCTTTAACTATGACGAGGTGCAGGAAATCCTCGATGGCATGCATGACGACCCTTATGCTCCCAAACTCAAGCGCTTCGATGCTCTTGCAAAGCAGCTGCTCGCCCTGCGCATCGAGCGCGGGGCCATCGACTTCGAGACGGTCGAAGCCAAGCCGAAGCTTGACGAGCGCGGCATGGTGACGCATGTCGAGTTGCGTCACAAGACCGAAGCGACCTCGATGATCGAGGAAGCGATGATTCTCGCCAACGAAACCGTTGCGCGCCATGCGCATAGCAACCACATCCCCTTCGTGTATCGCGTGCACGAGCCGCCGAAGGCAGCGGCGCTCGAGTCGCTGCTCATCCCGCTGCGCGAGCTCGGCTACAACGTCTCGGAGCTGGCCACGGGCAATCCCATGGCCTTCCAGGACGTGCTCGACGAGGCGCGAGGTACGCGCGAGGAGCCGCTCGTGAATCACCTCGTGCTTCGCGCGATGGAGCGAGCTTTCTACAGCACCGAGCCCATCGGTCACTTTGGCCTGGCTTCCACGTTCTACTGTCACTTTACGAGTCCCATCAGGCGCTATCCCGACCTCATGGTGCATCGCTTGCTCAAGGATGCGCACGCCATGGAGACCCACCTGCAGTGGCTTGCGAAGCATTCCTCGAAGATGGAGCGCATCGCCGAACAAGCCGAGCGCGATAGCGTCGAACTCAAGCTCTGCGAGTATCTTGCCGAGCACATCGGCGAGGTCTTCACGGGAACGATCTCGGGCGTTGTGCCACGCGGTCTGCACGTGCGTCTCGAAAACACGCTCGAGGGCTTCGTGCGCTTCGATTATCTGCATGGTGAATACCACGAGTTTGACCCGCTCACGCAAACGCTCGTAGGCGAGGAGACGGGACGCACCTATCGGATTGGCCAGCAACTGCGCGTGCGCGTCGAGGAAGTAGACCCGCGTGAGCGCAGCGTGTCGTTCTCGATTGCGTGATCGGGACGGAGGCGGGGGTGCCTGGCACGCTGTCTCATATCATCGGCATTTTATCAGTTTTGGCCAGTTTTTGAGACAGCGTGCCAGGCACCCCCGCCTCAATAATTCTTCGCGTGAAATACAAACACGCGCGCGTGTTCGGGTGATACCCTATACTAGTTGTGTGCCAAATGGCCCTGATGCCTTGCAAAACGTAGTCCGAGGAGAGACGTCTCGCATGAACCTGAATCCGGCAATCGTTATTCCCACGTACTGGTGTGGGCGCAGGTCAACGCACTCGATTAATCGCGGTGTCGTGTACGACCATATGACTCCGATCGATCAGCCGGGCGAGCTGCCCCGTTGCCTAGAGTCGCTGCGCCATGTCGTCGGCGTCGACCGCATCATCTTGCTCGTCGCAGCCGAGCCGGGCGTCGAGAATCAAGCGTCCGAGCGCGTGCGTGCCATCACCGACCATTTCATGGATCTCAACATCGTGGTCATCGGTGATGCCGAGATGCGCCACATCCACCGCCGCTTCGAGCAGGTCGGCGTGGGCGAGTACAAGGGCGCGGCCTGTCTCACGGGCTACGGCGCCATCCGCAACCTCGGCCTCATCGTTGCCTCGATTTTCGGCCACGACACGGTTGTGTTTATCGATGATGACGAGGTCATTCCCAACGCGGATTTCCTCGAGCGCGCGATGCATGGCATTGCCTGCAAGACCCCGACGGGCTCGATCATCACGGCCAAGACGGGCTTCTTCTACGATAGCTACGATAGCCCCAAGGCTCCCGAGGACGTGCCCTGGTACGATCGCTTCTGGAACAAGGCGGCCGATTTCAACGATTACATCGACGGTGCCCTGAGGGGCCCGCGCCTGAGCCGCTCCAACGTATGCTGCGGCGGCTGCATGGTGCTGCACGCGGATTCGTACGGCAGCATCGCCTTCGACCCGTGGATTGCCCGTGGCGAGGACCTCGACTACCTCATCAACGCGCGAATGTACGGCAATGACGTCTGGTTCGACAACCAGTTTAGCCTGCTGCATCTCCCGCCTGAGGGTTCGCAGCATTCAAGCCGCTTCGAGCAGGATGTCTATCGCTGGTTCTACGAGGTGCGCAAGATCGAGTTTGCCAAGACGCAGATCGACCTCATGCAGATCACGCCCTCGACGCTCGATCCCTATCCCGGCCCGTGGCTCGATCCATCCATTCATCGCCGTGCGCGTCTTACCGCGTATCTGCGTGCCATCGGCCATAAGGAGCATGCCGAGTACTTCCGCATTGGCAACAAGACCATCAAGAATGCCGGCGAGTTTGCGCGAGAGAACTGCGCCAACTATTTCGAGCTGCAGCATCAGTGGCCCAACATCGTGCGCGCCATGTGGTCCAATTCGGCACTTGCCACGCAGCTTGGCACGAGCGGCCTGCAGAGCTCGTCCGCAAGTTATACGAGCCGCTTCTCAGCAGTTACGGCCGAGCAAGAGTAAGTACCTGCGCACGGAAGAGGCAAAGCGATGGACGTGCAAAAAGTAGCAGGCTACACCATGCTTATCGTGTGCTACATCGTCTTCAGCCTCTTTGCGATCATGGGCATCATCTTCTACGACGATGTCTCGCCGTGGATAGCGCTTGTCGCCATCATCGCCATGTTCGTGCTCACGATTATCGGGCTGCGTTCGGCGGGCCCTTCCGACCATGCCCGTGCCCGTCAGTCCAACCAGACGCTCGACCTCGCGAGCAAGACGGTCACCTTCATGCGTCAGGGTCTCGATGCCGATTCCGCTCAGGCGGTATGCGAGTTGCTGCTGCCGGCGGCCACGGCCGATGCCGTCGCTATCACCAACCGCGAGCGTGTCTTGGGCTTTTCGGGCCTCGACCGCGAGAATCACCTGCCCAACTCGCCCATCCAGACGATGAGCACGTACATGACGCTCGAGGATGGCATCACGCGCGTCCTCGAGACCTCGGGGGCCGTGGGCTTCAGCCGCGAATCGGGCAAGCTCAAGGCGGGCATCGTCGTCGCGCTCATCGTCAACAAGCGCATCGTCGGTGCGCTCAAGTTCTACTATCGTTATCCTCATAGCCTGGGCGAGAACCAAAAGGCCATCGCGGAGGGCTTTGCCCAGCTGCTTTCTACGCAGCTTTCGCTTTCCTACCTGCAACAGCAGACCGAACTTGCTGCCCGCATGGAACTCAAGGCCATGCAGGCGCAGATCAACCCGCACTTTCTCTTCAACACCCTCAACACCATTGCCTCGGTTACGCGAACCGACCCTGTCAAGGCACGCGTCATGTTGCGTGAGTTCGCGACCTACTACCGTCGCATGCTCGAGAACTCCGAGGACTTCATTCCCTTGGCCAAGGAGGTCGAGCAGACCGAGCGCTACCTTATGTTCCAGAACGCGCGTTTTGGCGATGATGCCATCACGCTGCATGTCGACATCGAGCCCGACCTCGAAATGCTCAAGATGCCGTCGTTCATGTTGCAGCCTCTTGTCGAGAACGCCGTTGGCCACGGTCGGCGCGATGACGGAACGCCTCTCAACATCACCATCAAGGCATATCGCACGTCAGATAGCGTCACGATTTCGGTATCCGATGATGGCGTGGGCATAGAGCCCGAGCGTCTCGAGAACCTTCTCGATCGCGAGTCGGAGACGGGCATGGGCATCGCACTCAAGAACGTCAACGCGCGTCTCAAGGCGTTCTTTGGCGCGATATCCGGTCTCTATATCGATTCGGAGTACGGGAAGGGCACGACGGTGTACCTCAACCTATACGACGCGCTTGTCGACCAGAGCATCGACATCAGCGACGATGAGGTCGGTGGCAACTCTGGTTTTGCATCCGAATCATTAGCTCCCATAGTTTCGACAGAGGCCCATGACCTGCAGGAAACGAGCTAGCCCATGTATTATTCGCACGCGCACATCGTTTGATGTTAGAATCAAGCGAACGATGCACAAAGGAGACACTCTATGCTCAAAGCCATAATTGTTGATGACGAAGCACCCGCGCGCTCTGAGCTGCGCTTTCTTCTTGATGAGACTGGCGAGGTCGAGGTTGCCGCCGAGGCGACCAACGTGCGCGAGGCCATCGAGCAGCTTAAGGAAGTCGGCGCCGACATCATGTTTCTCGATGTGAACATGCCCGGTGTTGATGGCCTGCAACTTGCAGAAGCCTTAAACGAGCTCAAGTATCCGCCCTACATCATTTTCGTGACCGCGTACAGCGAGTTTGCCGTCAAGGCGTTCGAGGTAAACGCGACCGATTACCTGGTAAAGCCGGTCGAGACCGACCGTCTCATACAGGCAATCAGCAAGGTCACGCAACTCATTACCGCGCAGGGTCGCTCTACCACCAACGAGCGCATTCCCGTCGAAAAGGGCGGCAAGAAGCTGCTCATCCCCGCCAGCAAGATTCACTTCATCATGGCGAAGGATGACTACTCCTACCTGCACACCGAGAACGACCGCTATCTCTCGACGGTTTCGCTTGCCCAGCTCGAGGCCAAGCTCGAGCCGCTCGGTTTCTTCCGCGTACACCGTCGCTATCTCGTGAATCTCGCATGCGTGAACGAGGTCGATCCTGTCAGCGGTGGCACCTTGTTGCTCACGCTCAGCGGTGAGGACGAGCAGATTCCCGTATCGCGCCGACGCGTCTCCTCTCTTAAGAAGGCGCTTGGTCTGTAATTTTTCAAGTGGGACAAATGGACAGGTCATTTGTCCCACTTTTTTGTACTGACAGTGAGACACATTGGACAGGTACATCTGTCTCATTCCACAAGAGGAGCGACTATATGGCTGAGCAGATTACGTATAAGGACGCAGGCGTCGACATTGACGAGGGTGCCCGCGCCGTCGACGCGATTCGCGCAAGCGTGAAGTCGACGTACCGTCCCGAGGTCATCGGCGATATCGGCGGTTTCGGCGGTCTGTTCTCTGCCGCTGCGCTCAAAGAGATGGATGATCCCATCCTCGTGAGCGGCACGGATGGTGTTGGTACCAAGCTCGCTCTGGCACAAATGGCCGGCAAGCACGACACCGTCGGCATAGATTTGGTCGCCATGTGCGTCAACGACGTTCTAGCCTGTGGTGCGGAGCCACTGTTCTTCCTCGACTACGTCGCCATCGGCAAGCTGAGGAGCGAGCACATCGCGCAGGTGGTGGGCGGCATCGCCGAGGGTTGTCGTCAGGCGGGCTGTGCGCTCATCGGCGGTGAGATGGCAGAACATCCCGGTGTCATGGATTCTGACGATTACGATCTCTCGGGTTTCTGCGTAGGCGCGGTCGATCGTCCCAAGATGCTCAACCCCGCCGATGTTGCCGAGGGTGACGTCATCTTGGGCCTTGCCTCGACGGGCATTCACTCCAACGGCTTTTCGCTCGTGCGTCGTGCCGTCACCGAGGTTATGGGTGCTGACGAGCTTACGGTCGAGCGTGACGAGCTCGACGGCGTATCCGTGCTCGACGCTCTGCTTGCTCCGACGCGCATCTACGTCAAATCCATCCTGGAGCTGCGCCGTGCAGTGCCCCAGATTCACGCCGTCGCGCACATTACCGGTGGCGGCATTACCGAGAACCTCAACCGCGCGCTCAACGACCATGTGGATGCGCAGATTGACGAGGGCACGTGGACACAGCCGCCCATCATCGACTTCGTGGTCGAAAAGGCGGGTCTGTCCCGCACCGAGGCGCTCAAGACCTTCAACTGCGGTATCGGCATGTGCGTGATTTGTCCGCCCGAGGTGGAGGAGGCCGCAATCAAGCAGCTTGAGTCCACTGGTGAGAAGGTCTTCAAGATCGGAACGATAATCCCCGGCGATGGGAAGGTCGTGTATCGTGGCTAAGGAACCCATGAAGCTCGCCGTATTCATCTCGGGTACGGGCACGAACATGGTCGCCATCCACAACGCCATCAAGGGCCTGACCGGCCACAAGGTCGTCGTCGTGGAAGGCATCGCGGCCAGCGCGGCCAGCGTCATCGCCTGCGCAGGCGACGAGGTGCAGGTCTATCCCGGCAGCATGGTGATGATCCACGGCGTCGCCGGGCTGCTCTACGACTACTACACCCTCGCAGACCTGAAGAAGCTCCAGAAGGACTTCGACGCGAGCGAGCGGGCCATCGCGGAGATCTACCACGCCAAGACCGGCAT
>USOR01000041.1 GCA_900556425.1 uncultured Coriobacteriaceae bacterium | reverse complement strand
CCGCGGCCTTGCCGAACGCATGGGCTTTGGCGAGTACTTCCAGAACGACGCCGACGACTGGATCCGCATGCGACTCAACACGCCGCAGCCCTTCATCGCAAACGTCGATCCGCCCATCACGCTCGAGCGTCTCAAAGAGGAAAAACTTATCCGTGCCGCCGTGCCGCCCGTTCCCTGGGATCCGTTCCTCGGCATGAAGTTCGAGACTCAGACGGGCCACATGGAATTCTACAGCGAGCGCTTGAACAACGTCGGACTGCCCATGGCGACCTATCACGAACCGTACGAGGTGCCCACGACCGAACGCATGGAGAATGGGACGGCCAAGCACCCCTATCAGTTCTTCAGCGGACGTCAGCGCTTCTTCATGCAGTCGATGTTTACAGATGATCCGGTCATGGCCGACCTATCCGGCGGCAAGCCCACCGGTCGCATCAATCCCATCGATGCCGAGAAGGAGGGCATACATGACGGCGACCTGTGCGAGGTCTATAACGAGCGCGGGCATGTCATCATCGAAATGCGTCTTGACCAGGCAATTCCACCAGGAACCATCCAGGTATGGTTCGGTTGGCGCAAGCGCGCGTTCACGGAAGGCGGTATGTACTCCGAACTGCTCGTGCCGCTCGGCGACAACGACACACTCGATGACGCGGCCCTCTACTGGTACCAATGCGTCGAGGACGAGGGCAAGGTCGGCGAAATCCTCTCCGGCTACGCCATCTCCGCCATGGCAGGTGCCTGGGACACCATCTGGGACTGCGCCTGCGATATCCGCAAAATCGAAGCATAAGGAGGCTATCATGGCTGATGAAATGACCGTATGGGCCCACTCCCCCGCCGAAGCCGAGATCACCGATGACACGATCTTCGTAGACCTGTTGCGCTGCACCGGCTGTTGGACCTGCTCGCTTTCGTGCATGACTGGAAACGACCTGAAAGACGGACACTTCTTCGTGAACGTCCGCACGCTCGGCAGCGGAGAAGGCATCGACAGACCGGCTGGTACCTGGCCTGATCTACACATGTCATGGATGCCCTTCTACACGAGCAGCTGCATCAAATGCAAGGACCGCACGAGTGCAGGCGAACTGCCGTACTGCGTCAAGAACTGTCCCAACAAGGCACTCGCCTTTGGAAAGGATGCCGCCGAAAAGGTCGAAGCCGCACGCGAACGCGGCGCGCGCATCTTCCGCCTGCCCGCATGGGAGCACAGCAAGGACGGGATCGTCTACGCAAGCCCGGATCGCAAGATCATCTAAGTTCTTGCAAATTCGCATTGCAGGGGGGGTGCTTCCACGGGAGGCACCCCCCCCTAATTGTGAACGCACAGGATAGAACCGTCACGATGACCCTCGTCAGCTAACGTCAGCCCTCGACGGGATAGTCATGGAAGTAATCGGAAAACTTTTCGCTCAGATATCGCCTAAGCAAGTCCATGGCATGACGGCAACGCATCGGGACATGCGCATCCTTCCTGCGAAGAAATCCGATACGGCACAAAGAACGTGGCGTTGAGAGCGGGGTGTAATGTAGTCCCTCGGTATCTATGCTTGGGCTTCTCTGCGCCAGCATGAACCCAAAGGAATCGAAAGTGGCCGCTCGTTCAGGCGATGATGCCGCATAACCCAGCGTTGCTCGATGATTCGAGACGCCAAAGCGCACATTATCAAGAGGTTGGTCTTCGAATATCTGCTCCACGAGCTTGAGCATATCGCGTTGGGAATCCATAGCGAGAGGAAAGTCCGCTAGCTGATTGCGATGAATCGAGGGACACCCCTCGAACGAAGAGCCGTCCTTCCATACGACACCAAAACGCGAAACGAGTATCGGCTCGAACACGAGCTCCCCATCTTCGAGCAGCTTTCCGATAGTGTCACAGTAGAGACCGACGAGATGTAGCTCATGCTGGCGTGACGAGCGCGCTTCCTCGACAAGATCGTCAAAGGAAACCTCGTTGAATCGCACCATGTCAAAGAAGCCAAGACTTGGCAGAAGCGGCATCATCACCTGTGCAGGATAATAGGTCGTATGGATGAGGATAGGATCATCGACGAAACGCGGATTTTCGGGACCGAAAACGCAATCCTGAAGCAACTCGTATTCACGAAGCACCCTTTGCGCCTGCGCGTAGAAGGCCTCGCCAAGTGCCGTTGGGCGTATACCGCGTCCGCTGCGCTCGACAAGCGTCGCGCCAATCTCCGCCTCAAGAGAGGTGATCGACTTGTTGAGGCCCTGCTGCGAGATATAAGACATCCTCGCGGCACTATAGAAAGAGCCAGCATCAACGAGATTCACGAAGTAGCGAAGCGTCTCGATTTGCATAGCCGTCCACTCAACGCATGCGTAAAAGAAAATGGATGGATACGTCTATTGTACGTCATTTGGCTACTTTCGCTTTTGCAAAGCGATGCGAGCATCATACGACGAATGCGGAACCCCGATACGTTTCCCGATCATTCGTTCACGGGGTGCTCGAGTGCCTCGTAGAGCAGGCGCGGTGTCAAAGCCACGAGGTATTCGCAGAACTCGCGTATCTCGTAGGGAAGCTCGCCCGAACGGAACTTGTTGGTCATGATGGACTCGCAGTACGGAAACGCCTCGATCTGGAATGCGAGCTCCTCCGTGACCTCACGATGCTGGAACTCCGTGATGGTCTGGGTGAGGTTCTTTTGCCGCTCCCTCACGAAGGAGGGCACTGCGGATTGGTACTCACGCCCCACCGATGCGCTGGCAAAGAGCGCATTGAACTTCGACATCTCGCGCGTGGTGATCATATGGCCCTCGAGCCACGTGAGGTCGCGACCGATGCGAAAGATTCCGTCTTCGTGACACTGGTGACCGATCCAATTGACCACGGCATATTTGTCCTCGAAGTTATGGTAGAAGTTCGAACGGCTCACGCCCGATTCCCGAACGATGTCCTCGATGTGTATGCGCGCGAAGGGCGTGTCGGCGCAAAGCCGGTTCATGGCCTCGGCCACGCGAAGCTTGGTGAGGTACGAGCGAGAGTACATTTTCTGGTCTGATGCCAAATCGCCAATCACGAGGACCCCTCCCCCTGGAGTCGTTGGTTTTCGCCACGAAAGTGGCCGCACAAATCACGAAAGTGAGATGTTTTGCCCAAAATGTACTACACCATTGGACGCTTTTCCAATCCTAGCTCCCATGGGGAAACATAAGGGTGCTTCCATTCCTTGAGCCCATCGCGCTCCCCTTTTTATAGTCGTCTCATGTTCCAGACGAAATCCCGTACCGGGCAATAGAGGAGGGAGAGCATCTATGACGAAAGAGGAAAAGAGGACCGAGATATTCAACTCGGGACGAGCGTGGATCGTCGCCTGCGTGGCCATCATCGCCTCGATTCTGATCTCGGTCAACTGCAACAAGCTGCCGGCAACCATGTCACTCGTGATTCCCGCGCTTGGCATCGATACCGGCATGGCGGCAAACATCATGTCGCTCAACGGATACGTCGGCCTGATAATGACCTTCGTCGTCGCCGCCATCATCATGAAGTTCGGAGCGCGCAAGGCCACGACACTCGTATTGGTATGTGCGGTAGCCGGCGCCATCATTTCGGCAATGGCCACGAGCGTCGAGCTTCTCGTCGTTGGCCGTCTTATCGAGGGCGTCGGATACGCCTGCATCGGTTCGGTAGTGCCGGTCATCATATCCGAGTGGTTCCCGCCATCTAGGCGCGGCGTCCCCATGGGCCTCTTCTCCGTGTGGGTGCCCCTGGGCTCCATGTTCATCATGGGCACGTCCGGCTTCTTCTTCAACGTCGGCGATCCCTACAGCTACCATAACGTCTTCTGGTTCGTGGTGGTCCTGCTGGCCATCGTCACGGTGGTCTGGATTCTGGCCATACGCGACCCCAAGGTCTCGTACCTGGACGAGGTCGACCCCAACGCGCCCAAGCCAAAGATGTCCGAGGGCTTCAAGAGCCTGTCTTGCTGGATCTCGATGGTCGCCTTCGCAGCGTTCTCCCTGGGCACCGCCTGCGTCATGAACTTCGAGACGCTCTACATGGTGCAGACCATGGGCATGGACCAGCTGGGTGCCAACACCATGATGAACATCGCAAACATCGCCGTGGTCATCGGTGGCATCGCCATCGGCGTTGTCATGAACCTGGTGACGGGCAACACCCAGCGTCTTGCCATCCTCGTCGTGGCATCCGTCGTGCTCGGCGTCTCGTTCTCGATGGCCTACACCATCGGCGAAGGAATGCTGATTCCCTGGCTCATCCTGTTCGGCCTTTCCAATGGTGTGGTCCCGGCCATCTTCTTCACCATGGTCGCCGAAATCGCACCTCGACCCGAGCTGGCCGGTATCTCGTCTTCGCTCATGAGCTGCGGCCAGTGCGTGGGCGGCATCCTCTTCGGTCTGGTGGGCGTCATCGTCTCCAGCGCCGGATGGGGCGCATGCACGGGACTGCTCATGGGAGTCGGCATCGTGCTCGTCGTGGGTGCCATCGCCCTCATGGTGGTCATCAAGGCGCGCGATGCGAAGAAGGTTCAGAAGGACGCCTAAGACTGCCAGCCTACCGGCACAAGTAGAGAACCCTTGCATTGTTCGATCTGCAGAAATGTACGTGAGAAGAGAAAGAGGAAGACATGGAATTCAAAAATGATCTAGGTAAGCCGTGGAAGTTCCAAGATGGTGACTTCACCGTAATTCGCTCCTCGGTGTGGTCTCCCCCGGGTTGCCACCCCGTCGGATGCGGCATCAAGCTCTACGTGGACAAGGACGGACGCCTTGACCACGTGGAAGGCGACGAGAATGATCCCATCACGCAGGGACGCCTGTGCCCCAGGTGCGTCGCCCTCAAGGACTACATCTACAACCCCTCGCGCGTCATCTATCCCCAGAAGCGCGCGAAGGAGGAGCGCGGAAACGCCGATGCATGGGAGCGCTGCAGCTGGGACGAGGCACTCGACATCATCATGGACAACTGGCGTCGCCTCACCGACGAGTACGGACGCGAGACCATGGCCATCTTCGTGGGTACCGGCCGTGACGGCATGCTCTCCCAGGACTTCCAGCTGTCCATCTTCCGCACGCCCAACCTGGCCTATACCCAGTCCGGTTACGCCTGCTACCAGCCGCGCATGATGTCGTCGCAGATGGTGCTTGGTGCCCTGTATCCCGAACTTGACTACGCCGGCGGCCTCGAGGGCGGCATGACCAACGGCGAGCCCCTTGTCATGACGTGCGCGATGAAACCCATTCCAACCATGATGCAGCCGCTTGACACCGTCGATACTGACACGCTCATGCCTGTCAAGGCCTCCAAGGAGCGCTCGGACGTGTGCGCGGTGCCTGCCGCGGCCGTTGTGGCCGAGGCCGAGGTCGCCTTCGTGCTCGCCGATGCCTACCTCGAGAAGTTCGGCGCCGACGTGATCGATGACATCATCGCTGCGCGTGATGCATATCGGGAGCGCATCGCATTATGACGCGCGAGACATGCAACGACCACATACTCTTCGTTGGGTTCATGGGCTCGGGCAAGACAAGCGTCTCGCGCAAGCTGTCTGCCATCACGGGACTTTCGCTCATCGACCTTGACTATCGTATCGAGGCAATTCAGCATCGCAAGATTCCCCGCATCTTTGCCGAGGAAGGCGAAGCGGGCTTCAGGCGCATCGAAACCGAGACCTTGCGTGGCCTCAAGCATGAGGGTCGCTCCATCATCTCCTGTGGTGGTGGCATCGTCTGCAATCCGGTTAACCGCCCCATACTCAAATCCCTCGGCACGGTCGTCTTTCTCGACGTGCCGTGTGACGAGGCCATTGGGCGCATCTCGAATCCCTCCACGCGACCGCTGCTCTCGGGTGAGCGTCCCGTCGATGAAATCTATGCCGAACGCATGCCCTGGTACCGTGAAGTTGCGGATATCACCATTGAGTCATCGGGCAAAAGCGTCTATCAGGTGGCCAACCAATGCAAGGAAGCTCTGGAACGAGAGGGACTGTTATGAGCCGAGACCGCATCATCCACGTCGCCTTACCGGGCGGCCATGTGTACGATATCCGCATCGGGAGCGGTGCCCTTTCCGCACTCTCCTCGACGGCACGCGATCTCAAGGATTGCCAGCGTGCCCTCGTCATCTCGGACGAGAACGTGGGGCCTGCCTATGGCAAGCTCGTGAAGAAACGTCTCGAAGAGGCCGGATTCGAGGTCTACGATCTGCTTATCGCGCCGGGGGAAACCTCCAAGTCCGTCGAACTCGCCAATGAGCTTTGGGAGGCCATTGCCCGCTACGGTTTCACCCGCGATGATTTCATCGTTGCGTGCGGCGGTGGCGTCGTGGGCGATTTGGCCGGCTTCGTCGCCTCGACCTACATGCGCGGCATCGACTTCATTCAGGTGCCCACGACCTTGCTCGCGATGGTTGACTCGTCCATTGGCGGCAAGACGGGGGTCAACCTTCAGGCTGGCAAGAACCTCGTCGGCACCTTCCACCAACCCATCTTCGTGTGTTCCGACATCCGCTGCCTCAAGACACTTCTCGAGGAGGATTGGGCAAACGGCTTTGCCGAGATAGCCAAGAGCTCCTTCGTGGCTCCGCGTCGTTCCTTCTACGAATGGCTGCGTGACAACGCCGCAGGCCTTATGGCGCATGACGTCGAGCTGCTCGAGGAGGCGGTCTACATGACCGCCGAGTTCAAGGCATCCGTGGTGAGCAAGGACAGCACCGAGTCTGCCGGTGTGCGCGAGTGCCTCAACTACGGACACACTCTCGCGCATGCCATCGAGAACGCCGCGGGCTATGGCACCATCGCGCATGGACGCGCCGTTGCCGAGGGAATGCGTTTTGCGGCGCGTCTATCCGTCGAGATGCTTGGCTGCGATATGAGCGTCGTGAAGGCGACGGACAGCCTGCTCGACTCGCTGGGTTTGCCAGCGCTTCCGTGGGTGGCGCCACCGGAACGCCTCTTCAAGCTCATGAAGGGCGACAAGAAGGCACGCGGTGGCCAGGTCAGATTTGTCCTGCTCGAAGATATCGCCAAGTGGAAGCTCGTGACCGTGCCCGATGACGTCATCATGGAGCATTTGCAGGCCTGGTGCACGCTCAAGGAGCGTCTCATCGAGCAAAACGGCGGAAAAATGTGGGGGCAGGCATGAAGCTGCTGTTGATGAACGGCCCCAATCTCAACTTGCTGGGGCAGCGCGAGCCCGAGGTCTACGGCACGACGACGCTCGCCGACATAGAGGCCGATACGGTTGCCTATGCGCGT
>USOR01000040.1 GCA_900556425.1 uncultured Coriobacteriaceae bacterium | reverse complement strand
GAATCCCTCCATTTCCACCGCTAGCAGACAAAAGTGCCCCGGCGACATTTGTCTTATCGTCACTTATGGTAGGGCTCGCCGCGCATGATCTTGAAGGCTCGGTATATCTGCTCAAGCAACACAACACGCGCAAGGTTGTGCGGCAGCGTGATCTGGCCGAACGAGAGCGTTTCGTCAGCGCGCTCGTAGACTGATTCATTCACGCCATCAGAACCGCCAATGCAAAACGCGATATCGCTCGTCCCATGCGTCATCAGCTCATCGAGACGCTGTGCGATGCCCTCGCTCGGACGTTGCGTGCCCTTGATCGCAAGCAGTATGAGGTGCGCATCGCCTGCTGCCCGAATAATCTCGTCGCTCTCGAAGTCGATGCCTCTATCGGGAATCTCGACGATGCGCAGCTTGGTGTAGCCACCGAGGCGCTTCGCGTATTCCGCAACCGAATCCTTCCAGAAGCGTTCCTTGAGCTTGCCTACGGCTATGACGGTTATTCCCATGCGTGCTCCTACTTTCGTCGCGGTCAATACAGTATAATCATGGGCTGTTATACATTTCGACATCACAGAGGATCCATCATGGCTAATCAGCGTTACACCCTGACTTCGTACGACCCCGTCTACGTCGTTGCCGAGGAGGTCAGGATTCCGGAGGAAGCCGTTCGCAAGACTGCCCTTCGCTGGCTCGAGCTCAACGTCTGCAAAGAGGGCGAAACGCCCAAACTCAACGATCAGTGGATTGCAAAGCACGTCGAGGATCTCAACACCGTCGAGGAGCTCCTCATCTTCATCCGCTACAACATGTACAAGGACAACGTCGAGGTCCAGCAGCTTGCCGATCAAAACGTCATCTGCCGCGAGCTTGCCACGCGCCTCGTCGAGGACCTGCCGCAAGATCTCGTCGAGGAAGCGCTTTACGCATCGGCATATCGTCTCGAGGAAATGCTCCGCATGAACGGCCTGCAGAAGAAGGACTACTGCGAGCAGCGCGGCATCTCCGAAGAGCAGCTCGATGCCGAGGTGCGCGAGAACACCATCGAAAGCCTCAAGGAGGACTCGGCGCTCGCCGCTTGGGCAGACCATGCGAACTACACGCTCTCAGCCGAGGACTTCTACGAGATCATTCCGGGCGATTCCGTACAGGACAAGGCCTACAAGCGCCGCCAGATCGAGCTCGAGGGAAGAATGCCCCAGATGGAAGAGTACGCGCTCAAGGCTAAGGCCCTACGCGACGTCATGGAAAACGCCATGATCAAGCGCACGCCGGATGACAAGGAATGGATGCGCTACGGTGATACGAGCAAGGACGTCCTTGACGCCAACAAGCAGTTCCCCGACAGCTTCATCTCGCTGTAACGAGCTAATCATCTCGACCGAAGGCACAGCACCTTTTCATTGTCATCTCGACCGAAGGCACGCAGCGCCGGAGCGGAGAGATCTCCCAAAGCCGGTGAGATTTCTCGACTTCGCTTCGCTCCGCTCGAAATGACAGGGGACGCTTCGCTCCGCTCGAAATGACAGGGGACGCTTCGCTCCGCTCGAAACGAAAAAAGAGAGGCCCGCTTATGCGGGCCTCCTTCGTTAGCGTGCTTACGAAGCGAAGAACTATTCGACAACCGTGATGTCGGCCGTCTTGGCAAGCCAGCGGGCAGCCATGGACTGGCGGCACATCTTGCGCAGGTCCGCCATGCGGTGAGCCTCCTTGAGCTCGGCGATCTGGGCCTCCGCGTCATCGACCCCGGAAAGCTCCCGAGCGATGTCCTCGTCGGTAACCTCCCAGCCCTTCTCCTTGAAGAGGGCCTCGAGCGCCATGTCGCGCTTGGCGCGATCGATGGACTCCTGGTTGACCTCTTCCTGCATCTTCTCTGCCTCGACGTTGTTCTTGAGCATCCAGTCCTGCAGACCAGTGCCCTCCTTCTGAAGCCGTTGCATGAGTTCGCGACTCACGTTGTCGCGCATGAAATCGACGTAGTACTCGGGAACCTCACCCTCGAAGCGCTCGATGAGGGCGTCTACGACCTTCTGCTCGAGCAGCTTGGGCAGCTCACGGTCCTTCTGCATGTTGATGGTCATCTTCATCTGGTCGTGCAGGTCATCAAGGCTCGTGGCACCAATCTTGGCGAGAAACTCCTCGTCAAGCTCCGGCAGAACGCGTTTGCGAATCTGCTTGACCTCGACATTGGCATGCAAGTTACCATCGCCAAGTTCCGGGCGCTCCTCCTGGCCCTTCGCGTCAAAATCGAAGTCGAGCGTGTAGCCAATCTTGCTGCCGATAACGTGCTCATCGAAGCTCTCGGGCATGGAGCCGCCACCGATGCTGAGCATGCGCTCGACATCGTTGAGGCCCGGGATGACAGCGCCATCGTTCATGATGGTCATTCTGACGGTGACGTAGTCCCCATCTTCGACCTCGTAGTCCGGGTCATCGATGACATCGTAGTTGTAGTAGACGCTCAGCAGCTCGTCGATCTGAGTTTCGATTTCTGCCTCGGTTGCCTCGTTGGGCGGCATTTCGATCGAGACCTCGTCATAACTCGAGAGCGTACCCTCTGGTGGAACCGGACCCGATATCGTGAAGGTAAAGGGCTGGTTCTCGGCGGGAATCTTCTCGAGGTTGAACTGCGGGTCACCGATGAAAAGCACGTCGGCATCGTCGAGCAAGGCAGGCGCCTCGCCGTTAACAATGTCCTCGGCAATACGGGCGAATACCATATCGTGGCCGCCTGCTTCGCGCTCGATAACTTCGCGCGGAGCCTTGCCCTTGCGAAATCCCGGGATTTCGTTCTTGGCAAGCTCCTTGAATGCCTTGTCGATGTAGGTATTGACCTCGTCCGCGCTTGCGGTCATGGTCACGACCATCTCCTGCACCGCATCATCGGACTCGCGTGTGATATCTGTGATTTCCAACTTGTCTCCCCAAACGTATATGGAACAGCGCGAGTTAGTCGCGGTAATTGCCCGCAGGATCGACCTTCCTGCGCAGGGAAAGCTCGTCGGAGTGAAGAATGACGTAGCGCATGCCCTTGAGCGTGACGATGAGGTTCACGACCTCGTGCGAGCCGGCGCCGCCATGGTTATACAGCTGATAGGTAAGAACCTCGCGGTCGATCATAGGCTGGTAGATGGGAGAGCCGTCCACCTTCTCGCGCAGCAAGATGGTTGGCTGGCGGCCAAGCTCCTCCTGACGCAATGCGATGTTATACAGGATGTCCTCCTGCTCCTCGGTCAAACGACCAAGCTCCTCGATCTCTGCAATGATCTCTGCTTCAGTTGACATGTATGCCCTCCTAGAATTGGCGCAATGCCGGTAGTATAACGCGGCACGCGTCCATGAATACTGAAAGGGCCCGATACGGTTAGATATCGGGCCCTTACAGGTTTGATGGCGAAATGCTAAATGCCAGCGTAACCCTTGGAAGGATCGCTGCCGCCAACGCCTTCGATGCTGTCGCCAGCCTCATTGCCAGTGCGCTTCGTGGAGGTGTAGCCACCCCAAGCGCGGGCGATGAACTTATCCTTTACCCAGAAGATCTGAGCCTTCATGAGATCAGCCTGCGAAACACCCTCTTCGGCCATGGCCTCATCCTTGCTCTTGCCTTCGGCAACGAGCTTGTTGAGGATTTCAGCGGCCTCAGGGGCATCGAGAGCCAAGAACTCTTCAGGTGTCATATGGGTTTCCTCCTAATCGTCTGTAATCTAATTCTAGGCCTGGCCAGCCGTAACCGGCCAGGCCTATTCTAGCTTATCCAGGCTCTAATTAGAGCTGGAACAGACACATCGGGCGGTCAAACTCCTTCATCTTGGCAATCATCTCATCGAGCGTGCCGTAATACATGGAGTGCGACTCTTCCACCTGGACTGCCAGGGGACGCTGGCCGGCCTTGTCGCCGCCGGTGCCCCAGTGCTGCGAGAAGATGCAGGTCGGAATGGGAAGGTAGATCCACTCCCAATCGTCACCGTCGTTGCCCTCGCCGACCTTGAACGGGCCGACTTCGACTTCCTTGATAGCAAACTGATCAAGGGGAAGACCGAGCTCTTCCTTGCAGGCGATTTCTGCGGCGTGGTTGCCAGAGAAGAAGGTGTAGTCAACCAGCAGTGCGTACTTCTGATCTGCCATTTAAGTAACTTCCTTTCTTATTAATCCTGGTTCAGGCCGCGGACACGCCTCATGTTGCACATAACGCCCTTGTAGGGAGCACCGAAGCCAAGCTTACCGATGTTCATGTGCGGAACGAGGCTGTTGAAGTTGGACTTCCAAACGCCGAACAGGTTGGGCTCCTCGCCGTCCTGCTCGGGGAACCACCAGCCATGAGCGCAGTTGATGATACCGGGCTTCATGCAGAAGGTGATCTCTGCCTTGAAGCGAGCAGAACCGAACATGTTGTAGACCTCGACCCAGTCGCCCTTGGTGATGCCGTACTCGGCAGCAGTCTCGGGGTTGATCTGGACCCACGGCCACGGATCGATCTGGCGCAGGGACGGAACCTGACGATGCTCCGAATGGAAGGAGCTGTAGCGACGCGAACCAGAGGTGGTGATCAGCGGATACTGACCAGCGAACTCAGGCTTGCTGAACTGCGAGTAGTTGGGCTCCTCGTAGTACGGCAGCGGATCCTCGCCCCAGGACTCGTACAGAATCGAGTAGGCCTCGATCTGACCAGTAATGGTGTTGAAGCCCGGCTCGCCGTCGAAGCGGAGCATGCCCTTGGCGTACTTCTCGTACTCGAAGCCATGGGCGCCCGGCTGATAGATGCCCTCCTCGCGGAACTCGTCGAAGGTCATGCCGAGCTCTGCCAGCTGATCACTGTAGAACTGGACGACTGCCTTCTCCAGAGCGTCGCGGTCGAGCAGGCCACGATCCTTGCCAAGCAGCATAGGAGCGTACTCGCTGTGCTCGAGCGTGGAGACGTCGAGCGTGTCGCCGGCCGGCTTGTACCACGGCCACCACGTCGGGTTGAGGCGCTGGCCGAAGACGAGGCAGATCTCGACGTCGGACATGCACTCGCCAACCTGCAGGGCCTTGTTCATCGGGCCCATGAAGACGGTGTTGCGGCCATAGTGCGTGAGGCAGATACCATCATGCTCAGCCCAGGTGGACATCGGCAGGAAGTAATCGCCCACGGCCATAGCGGTCGGGGTCAGGAAGAGGTCCTGGATGACGCAGAACTCGATGCTCTCGCACAGAGCGTCATGCCAACGCTTGGGCTGAGCCGAGCAGGTGGGCGCCAGGAAGTTGGAGCTGTTGAACCAAGCCATGCGGAGCTGATACGGCTTGTGCGACTCCATGGTGTTCAGGGTCTCGTCCGGCTGAGTGGTAGCCATACCAGTGGACAGACCAGGCCACTCGGCAGCACCGATACGAAGCGACCAGACCTCGTCGGTCATAGCGCCGCGCTGCTCCATACGCCACTTGCCGAGGAGAGCGGACGGGGGACCGAGGGTCAGACCACCCGGGGTATCGATGGAACCAGTCATGGCAGCGAGAAGAATCATCGCCTGGGACAGCTGAACGCCGTTCTTGTTCTGGTCGAATGCCAGACCCCAAGCCCAACCGATGGGACGCTCGGTGCCGAGGATGTGAGCGACGCGCTCAATCGTGGCAACGTCGACCGTGGTGATCTCGGCGACCTTCTCGACGGGATACTCGGCGGCGCGAGCCTTGAGCTCGTCGAGGCCGTAGATCCACTGCTCCACGAACTCATGATCATACTCATCGTTCTGGAACATGAGGTTCATGATGCCGAGAGCCATGCAGGTGTCGGTCTGCGGACGGAGCTGGACGTTGATGTTGCCATTGCGCGAACCCGGCCAGGTGATGCGGGGGTCAATGGAAATCAGGTGCGTGCCAAGCTTCATCATGTCAACGAGGACGTGACCGAAGAAACCGTCACCATTGGAGGGCAGCGGCTCCTTACCCCAAACGACAACCCACTTGGAGAGCTTGTACGCGGGATCCTCGAAACGACCAGGCAGGTGGCCTGCATAGTCGAGCTCGGGGTAGCCAGCACCCAGGACGTAGTCAGCGATCGAGCAGCGCGGGCCATAGCAGGACCAGCCGGACTGCGTGTAGCAGCAGTTGGGCGACTGCAGGACGGAGAACGTCAGTGCATAGTAGAAAATGCAAGCCTCACGGCCGGTGCCACCAAAGCAGACGATGGACTCGGGACCATACGTGGTCTGGTAGTAGCGGACCTTCTCGCAAATCGTGTCGAGAGCCTCGTCCCACGTGGTGCGCTCCCACTTCATCTTACCGCGATCCTCATAGGCGCGCTTCATGGGATAGATGACGCGGTCGGGGCTGTAGGTGTACTCGCGCAGAGCAAGGTTCATGGCGTTGACGCGACCCTGCGTAATGGGGTTGTCGTCGTCACCCTCGATGCGGATAAGACGGCCGCCATCGGTGATAACCTTAACGCCATATCCTACCGGGTGAGATCCCGGGGGAGACCAGGTGTTGCTGCGGGTAGCTACAGTGCCATCCTCGCGTGTAACTCGCCACTCTTTGCTGTAAGTTCCAGCCATAGTGTTACTCCTTTTCCTCAATTACCTTTTGGGAAAACTTGAAGCCCTCTTATGCACGTGAAGCCAGATTTAAACTCTCAGTGCACATATGTGGTGTGATTTGTAAAGAATCCCACTTCACATTCACTCCGCATAACCAACAACAGCAAGGCAACTACTTGCCTCCAAGAACACGGATGAGCTTAAACAGCTCAGGCGAACCTTGGGTTGGATTTTAGAGGGTAATGCCTCTAGTCAACCCTCCCTTCACGAATGTGATTGGGTAATGTGTGCCAGGACGCTCTTGTTTGCGATGGTGTCTGGGGCATCGAAAACGCAAATGACCTAGCGCTCCAAAATAATACCAGCAATCGTATAAAAAGCCTGAGTGAATGATGAGAATCTTTATCCTATTTAGAATATAATAATGAATCTGGTACGACCCCATACTAAACGCATTAGGTTTGCACGGTACCAGCGGTTTCTCTGGCTATTTCAGGCTGATTTGCGTAGGACACAGGTCAACGCAGGGACACTCGTCACAACGCGGTTTACGCGCGATGCAATATTCCCTCCCGAAGCGTATCCATTGACTGTTTACGTTCTTCCACAGCTCGCTCGGCAAAAGAGACAGTAAGTCCTTCTCGACTTCGCCAGGTGTCTTCTTGTTTGAGAATTTGAGGCGATGCGCGATGCGAAAAACATGGGTATCGACGGCAATTCCCTCAACCTTGTCGAAGCATTCGTTCATGACGATGTTGGCGGTCTTGCGC
>USOR01000039.1 GCA_900556425.1 uncultured Coriobacteriaceae bacterium | reverse complement strand
CATTCGATCGAGATGTCGGAGATCGGCACCATTGATATCGATGCAACTGTAGAGCAGGCCTTTGCCCCATATCGTGACAATCCCGTCGTGCGCGTCATCGCGACGATCGGCGAGCTCGTGGGCGCAGAGCCGGAGACACACGACGTAAACCTTGTGTGCGTGGTCGACCATGATGCACTCGTCAACCGGGTGGCCGCAATTGCGCAGCAGACAAATACGCCTGCCAAGAGCGCCGGTTATACTTACGACGAGGCCACCAATGCGCTCGTAATTGCCGAGGCCATGCAGGGTGTCATGATGGACGAGGCGACGACGGTCACGCGTATCGAAAACGTGCTTGGTGCCCCTGGCGATGGTGAACCCAATCGCCTGGCCATCCAAGCCGAGGCAACGCTGAGCGAGCCGGAGCCTCAGCCCATCGGGCAGGCCATCTTCGTCGACACACGCGGTTGCCGGGTGAGCCTCTACGAGGAAGGCGAGGTGGTCGCGACCTATCCTTGCACGCCGGGCATGTCGGGCTACGCAACGCCCAAGGGCGATTTCTTCCTCTCGTACAAGGATTCGGCGCCCACTTGGTATAACCCGCATAGCGCCTGGTCGGAGGGCATGGAGGAGACCATCGGGCCTGGTCCGTCAAACCCGCTCGGCTTGCGTGCGCTTGCGGTTAGCTGCGGAGGCGGCATCTTCCTGCACGGCACGACGAATACCGGCGGTTTGGGTTCCCCCGGTAGCCACGGCTGTGTGCGCCTCTCCAATAACAATATCGTCGAGCTGTATGACCGGGTATCTACCGGCATTCCCATCATCATTCGCTAGACTCAAGGAGCAGCCATGGAATCGACCCTGTATCTCGACCTTTCGACCGACGCGACGCGCAAGTCCATATTCGGTCAGCTCGTCGCCGCCACGCCCGAGCAGCGTCGCGGCAATATCGGCGTCATCGTGGGTGACGAGAGCATTCCCGCCAAGGCGCAGCTGCACGACCTCGCCGATGTCGAACGTGCCATCGGCACCTCGGTTGCCAGCGACTGGACCAAGGAGGAAGCCAAGCAGGTGTACCGCATCCTGGCGCAAGCCGAGGCGCAGGTGCACGGGTGCGATGTGGAGCAGACGCACTTTCACGAGGTCGGCCTCGGGATGACCGTGCGCGAGATTCTGGGCATGTGCTGCGCAATCGAACAGATCAATCCGGACAAGGTCATCGCATCGAAGGTGCAGGTTGGCAGCGGCAAAATCGAGTGCGCCCATGGCGTGCTCGACATCCCCGCGCCGGCGACCGCGGCCATCCTCGAGCGCTATCACATACCGCTGGCTGAGCCGCGTCTCGAGGGCGAGCTGTGCACGCCCACCTCGGCAGCATTCATCGCACGTTACGTGGAGGAGTACCAATGAGCAGACTTATCGGCATCGACCTGGGCACGACGAATTCCTGCGTTGCGGTGATGGAAGGCGGGCATCCCGTCGTCATCGCCAATGCGGAAGGGTCGCGCACGACGCCTTCGGTCGTCGCGTTCACGAAGAAGGGCGAGCGTCTGGTGGGCGAGATCGCCAAACGCCAAGCCGCCATGAACCCCGAGCGCACCATCGGGTCGGTCAAGCGCCAAATGGGCTCGACCACGCCCATCCGCATCGACCGCAAGAAGTACCTGCCGCAGGAGATTTCCGCCATGATCCTCGCCAAGCTCAAGGCTGACGCCGAAAGCTACCTGGGCGAGCCGGTCACCGACGCGGTCATTACCGTACCGGCGTATTTCACCGATGCGCAGCGCCAGGCCACGAAGGATGCGGGCGTCATCGCCGGACTCAACGTGCAGCGCATCGTCAACGAGCCCACGGCAGCGGCGCTTGCTTACGGCGTGGACAAGGAGGAGAACAAGGCCGTCATGGTCTACGACCTGGGCGGCGGCACCTTCGATGTCTCGGTGCTCTCCATCACCGGTGGCGTGATCGAGGTGCTGGCCACTGCCGGCGACAACCATCTGGGCGGCGACGACTTTGACGCGCGCCTCGTCGAGGAGCTGCTGCGACGCTTCAAGGCGCAGTACGGCGTGGATATCTCGCACGACCCGGCGGCGATGAACCGCCTTGCCGAGGCCGCCGAGGCGGCCAAGCGCGAGCTCTCGTCGGTTTCCACGACAACGGTCAACCTGCCGTTCCTCGCCAGTGATGGCGGGCAGCCCCTGCACTTCGAGACGCAGGTCACGCGCGATGAGTTCGAGCGCCTGACCGCGGATCTGGTCGAGCGCACGATGGGGCCATGCAAGCGCGCCCTGGCCGACGCACACATGGGTCCCGGCGATATCGGCAAGGTGCTCATGGTGGGCGGTTCGAGTCGCATGCCAGCGGTCAAGCGGGCGGTCAAGCAGCTTACGGGCAAGGAGCCCTCCGAGTCCATCAATCCCGACGAGTCCGTCGCGCTCGGTGCCTGCCTGCAAGCCGGCGTGCTTGCCGGTGACGTGGGCGGCCTGTTGCTGCTCGACGTGACCCCGCATTCGCTCGGCATCGAGGTCGTGGGTGATGTCATGTCGGTACTCATCCCGCGCAACTCGACGCTGCCGACTACCAAGAGCGACATCTACACGACGGTCTCTCCCATGCAGACCACCGTCGAGATAAACGTGCTGCAGGGGGAGAGTCCCAAGGCGAGCGAGAACACGTCACTGGGCAAGTTCATGCTGGGCGGTTTGCGCCTGGGGATGAAGAAGCCGCAGGTGGAGGTCACCTTCGAGATCGACGCCAACGGCATCGTGCATGTCACGGCCCGCGACCTCGAGACCAACAAGGCGGCCAACATCTCGATCGAAGGCTCGTCCAACATGTCGCAGCGCCAGATCGAGGCGGCGACCAAGAGGCTCACGGACGGCAAGTAACGCTTCGGCATCGTGGGCGTGTGGCGGCGAAAACGCTCCTCGCTCGTGTATGATGATGAGATAAGTTGACAGGGTGTGACAGGGGGACGGGGCTTCTGTCACGCTGCGTGACAGAAGCCCCGTCCCCCTGTCACACCCAACCGCGAGGAGAAAGCAGGCGCATGGAAAAGAACGTGAAGAAGACGATCGTCATTCCGCTGATTATCACGATCGTCGTCATCGGGATTCTCTACTACGTGACCATCCCGCCCATCAACATCCAGAGCGTGCAGTTCTGGAACTTCCTGATTTGGTGTCTCATCATCATCGCGGTGTGCTTTGGCGTTCCGCGTGCGCATGATGCCTCGACCAGCTTCATCTCCGATTTCATCGAGGGCATCAACCGCGAGGGCCTCGGCTACATCTTCAAGTTCCGCGAGCGCCGTGCCGCACGCAAGCAAGCCAAGGCGGATGGTGACAAGTCCGCCGTGCCCAAGCGCAGCTGGCTGTTCTGTGTCATCTTCCTCTTCCTCGGCATCTTCGTCGGCCAGATCGCGAGCTCCCCGCTCTTCAACGCGCGCGCGTATTCGGGCCTGCTCGAGGTCAAGGAGGGTAACTTCGCCGAGGACATCTCCGAGATTTCGATGAAGAGCGTGCCCGTCGTCGATCGCGATACGGCCGTGCGTCTCGGTTCGCGTACCATCGGCGAGATGAGCGACCTGGTGAGCCAGTTTGCCATCGACGAGGGAGCCGATTCCTATACCCAGATCAATTACGAGAGCCAGCCCTATCGCGTGGCACCGCTGATTTACGCCGATCCCATCAAGTGGCTTATGAACACCTGGGAGGGTCTGCCCGGTTTCGTCACGGTCAACATGGCCACGCAGGACACGCAGCTCGTGCGCTTGCCCGAGGGCCACTACATGCATATCTCCACGGGCGAGCACTTCAACAATTACCTGTATCGCTACGTGCGCTTCCAGTTCCCGTTCGAGATTTTCGGCGAGGCGGCTTTCGAGCTCAATGACGAGGGCGAGCCGTACTGGATCGTACCCACCGTCAAGATGCGCATTGGCCTGTTTGGCGGCGAGGATTATGACGGTGCCATCCTCGTGAACGCCTGCACGGGCGAGACCACGAAGTACGCGCTCGATGAGGTACCCGGCTGGTGCGACAAGGTCTTCACGGCTGACCTCGTCTACGGGCAGCTTGGCTATTACGGCAAGCATCGTTCGGGCTTCATCAACTCGCTCATCGGCCAGACCGGCGTACTCGTGCCCACGGGCTCTCCTGCACCGGGGCTGTTCAATGACTCCGAGAGCTCTTCGAGCGTCGGCGGCGGATACAACTACCTCGCGATCAACGACGACGTCTACATGTACACGGGCATGACGAGCGCCAACAGCGATGAGTCGCTCGTTGGATTCGCGCTCGTCAACCTGCGCACCAAGGAGCCGCGCTACTACACCTGCGCGGGTGCGACCGAGTCTTCGGCCATGTCGTCTGCCGAGGGCCAGGTACAGCAGATGAGCTACAAAGCGACCTTCCCGTTGTTGCTCAACATCGCCGACAGGCCCACGTACTTCCTGTCGCTCAAGGACGCGGCTGGCCTGGTCAAGATGTACGCGTTCGTCGACGTGCAGCAGTACCAGATCGTCGGCACGGGATCGACGGTCGCCGATGCGCAGAATGCCTACATCGCGGCACTCACCAACGATGATCAGGTCGAAATCGACGAGGGAGCCATCGCTGAGAGCGGCATCCTGCCTTCGGTGGATGGCCAGATCGAGGCCATCGAGTCGGTGGTCTTCGATGGCAACACGCGCTACTACTTCAAGCTTGCCGGTGATCCGATGATCTACATCGCGGGCATTTCGGCCAACGAGAACATGCCGTTCTTGCGGGCCGGGTCACGCGTGTCGGTGATGTATACCGAGAAGGACAACACGCGCGAGGTTACGGCACTCACGCTGCTGTGACCTGCGCGACCAGACAATTGTCGCCGGGGCGCTTTTGTCTGGTTATAGGCCGATGCGGGGGCTTCCCTTCTGGGGAAGCTCCTCGTCTTTGTAGAGGAATTTGACGACGTCGGGCACGAGGTCTGCCGCTGGAACCTTGGTCGTGTAGATCATCGAATGCGAGATGCAGCTATCACGGCAGAGATGGCAGTTCACGCAGAGCGCGGGCCTGAAGCTGAGAGTTGCGCGTCGCTCGTCATCGACGTGGTACTTGAGCGCCTGGGTCACGCACATGCGCGCACATGCCCCGCAGTGCTTGCAGCGATCGGGATCGATATCGACCGAGGCCCAGAAGCGTGTGTCGATGGTGGCACCTTGCGGGTGCGTGCCGATGGTTTCGAGCATCCTGAGCAGGCGTATGCTGCGGTAGCTGTCGGGAGCGAAGCGCTCCTCGGGGGTCATGATGATCTGGGCGTTGGGGTCGGGCGCGGCCTCGCCCGTGAGGCTGCCGATGGCCGAGCTCACGGCATGCCAGGCGTATCCGACTGCCGAGGCACCGGCCTGCTCGAAGGCCTCGCGCCGATCGGACTTGATGACGCTCGCCTGCGCACGTGGCTTGTCGAGGACGAGGGTGGCTGGCACTTCGTCGAGCATGGCGAAGGTGCCGGGTACCTTCCACAGGTCGAGCACCTGGCGCGTGCTGCGGACCATCTCCTCGAAGTAGGGTTGTTCGCAGTCGATGTCGCACCCCTCGCAGCTCAAGGTGAAGAGAACGACGCGCTTGAACTTGAGTGCGAACATGCCGGTGATGAGATATTCGTCGAGATAGTTGAGGCAGGGCAGCACGACGACGCGGTCAGTGTCGACGTGCGTTGCCTGGGCATGTCGCGCGCAGATGAACGCCGCGCTGCCGGCGTTGCGCTCGGCCGAGATACGGGCTTGACGCACGATTTCGGTGGCCGAGGGCGCGGTCGTGCTCATGGCCGATGTGGGGCAGGCCGCCACGCAGGCACCGCAGTTGGTGCAGAGTTCCGAGTCGATGGAAAGATGGCCAAGCGAGCGCTTGATGGCGTCGTGCTGACAGGCTGCCAGACAACTGCGGCAACGCGAATGCCAGTTACGAATGTAGACGCAGCGCTTGGGCACGACCGAAATCGAGGTCGCGGCCAGCTTGTCCGAGATGCTCTCTATGGTGTCAATCTTGCTCATGGGGAAATTATAGCGATGAGATGTATGCAGCGTAATGAACGAGAGAAGCGGAATAGCCAGATGCTTATTTCTGACTCTCGGTAATGTAAACGGACGAAGCTTGCTTCTGGATGTTGTATGCTTGTCAGTGCCTTTAGAGGGGGCTAAAGGCGATTCATGGCCAGGAGGGCTTGCATGAGCATCGAAATCCAGCAGCTGCGTTGCTTTGCATTGTTCGGCAAAAATCTAAATTATACGCAAACTGCCAAAGAACTCTTCTTGACGCGTCAGGCGGTGAGCAAGGCCATTCACTCTATCGAATCGGAGCTAGACATCGTCTTGGTCGATAAGGATGGGGCGAAACTTATGCTCACCCCTTCTGGACGTCGTTTTGCATACCTTAGTGACAAGATTCTTTCCGACTACGACAGCCTAATCAACGAGTTCAATCAGCGCAATCGAAATCTGAATGCTATCGAGGCTCAAATGAAAACGCTTGACATTGTTTTCTCTCCTACCCTCGCAACTGCAACCCCTGGTTTGTTCGAGTATCTGGCGCAATTCAATTCAAGCAATATTTCGGGGATCTATGTCGGTCTTTCTCAGGGAACGCCATTCGAATGCTATAAGAAAGTGATGGATGAGGAGGCAGATGGGGCATTTATCGTCTGCATGCAGCGTTCTTTTCCAAAATGCCGGCAGATTCCACTTGGTTTCGACAGAATGGTGCCCCTTGTTCTTATGAGTGAGCGCAACTCTCTGGCACATAAGGGCGAGGTCACTCTTCGTGATCTGGAAAATCTTGATCTCGTGCTTCTGTCTGATTTCGATTTTGTTTATCGTCAGCTTATCGATGAATGTGCAACTTTGGGTATCGATTTATCGCCAAAAGATCTTATCGATGAATATGCGACTGCTGCTGGAATTGTCCGGTATTCAGACACTAAAGCCATGATCGTCTCTCATAAATCATCCAAAGAATGGGAGGAGCATCTCACGGCAGTTCCTTTGCGCTGTGAGAAGCTGCGCTGGTATTCCTACTTTATCTATCGCAAGGACAGCAAGAAAGTCTCTGCTTTGAGTGTTCTGGAGAGTCAGATCCAGGATTTCATTTCAAAAACCGCCTGAATCAACATCGTGTTTTTAATTGGCATGGAGGCGCAACGAATCGTTGCGCCTCTGTTATACCTACGTATCTTCTCGTTAATCAGTGCGCCCAATAACCTCATATCAGGTTGGTTGTCCTAAATACGGGCAATCTGATAAGGAGGAGGCACGATGACTGATTGGAAAACCGAGAAGGATGGCGAGACCATCATCAGGTCATGTTGCTGGTCACCGCCGGGGTGTCATCCCGTCGGCTGCGGCGTGAGGTTGCACGTCCGAGATGGGAAGCTGGTGAAGGTCGAGGGCGATCCGGAGCATCCCGTGACGAAGGGTGCCATGTGCCCT
>USOR01000038.1 GCA_900556425.1 uncultured Coriobacteriaceae bacterium | reverse complement strand
TGGCGGCGGTGGCGAACTTGAAGACGCGCTGGCCGTGCATGCGGATGAAAGCGGCATGCTCGGCAAAGCCGCCCTCGTCGGTTTCGATGTCCATGATCTCGCCCACGCCCACGTTGCCGACGTTCTCCCCAAAGGGAAACGTGCTCATGTCGTGGTTCGCGTCGACGGTCAGGCACAGGGTGTCATCATCGGTGTTTTTGAGGAAGCTCGCTAGAATGCCCGGCGCGCACTCATCCCACTCGAGCACCACGGCGCCGGCACCATCGCCAAAGAGCACGCAGGTGGCGCGATCGGTCCAGTCGGTGATGCGCGAGAGTCGCTCCGCACCCACGACCAGCGCGCGGCGCATGGCGTTGCGCTTGTGGCCGATGCCGCTTCCGCCCTCGCTGGCGACGGAGGCCTCGATCATGGTGGAAGCGACGTCGATGCCGTAGATGCACCCGCTGCAGGCGGCGTTGAGGTCAAATGCGATGGCATGCTTGGCGCCCAGTTGCGCCTTGATGAGCGCCGCTTGGGACGGCACGATGACGTCCCCGGAGATGGTCATGCAGACGATGAGGTCGATGTCGCCGGCCGCGAGTCCGGCGCAACTCAGGGCGCACTGCGCTGCCTCCACGCCAAGATCGGTGGTGGACTCGTCAATCGCGATGCGACGGTTGTGAATGCCGGTGCGCTCGACGATCCATTCGTCGCTCGTGTCGACGATGTTTGCCAGGTCATCGTTGCTTACGACGAGCTCCGGCTGGGCCTTTCCATGTCCGACGATCTTGCATCCCATGGCGTTTCTCCTTGCTAATTGGTCGTCGCCTTCGCCCGTCCGGGTGGGCTAACGCCCGATTATCTTAGAGTAATTCCGCCGAAATATTTCTTCGCTTCCAATGTTTGCGCAAGATTTTGCATCGTGGCTCACTCATAAAATCTTCGTCTACAATAATCGCGCTCATAAGTTAGACACCGCGAAAGGAACCATCATGGCAACTATCGACATCGTCCGCGACGTGCTGGTCGAGAACCAGGACCTCGACCCGGAGGCCATCACCGAAGATGCCGTCATCGAGGACCTGGGCATCGACTCCCTCGACATGGTCGAGCTCATCTGCGACATCGAGGACCAGTGCGAGGTCGATTTTGGCGAGCCGAGCGATCTCAAGACCATCGGCGACATCGTCGCTCACATCGACTCCCTGAAGTAGGTCGAAGCGCCTCATGAAAACGAGAGTAACCGAACTCCTGGGCATCGAGGCTCCCATCATCCAGGGCGGCATGGCCCGCGTTGCTGATGCCTCGCTTGCCGCGGCGGTCAGCGAGGCCGGCGGCCTGGGCATCATCGCCTGCGGTGGCGCTAAGCTCGATTGGATTGCCGACCAGGTCAAGCGGGCCAAGGCGCAGACCGATAAGCCCTTTGGCTGCAACATCATGCTCATGGACCCGCTCACGCCCGAGGTCGCCAAGCTCGTCGTCGAACTCGGCGTCAAGGTCGTCACCACGGGCGCCGGTAGCCCGGTCGAGTACCTGCCCATGTGGCGCGAGGCCGGCATCAAGGTCATCCCCGTCATCGCCACTACGGCGCAGGCCAGGCGCATGGAGCGCCTTGGCGTCGATGCCGTGGTCGCTGAGGGCACCGAGTCCGGCGGTCACGTCGGCGAGCTCACCACCATGGCGCTCGTGCCCAGCGTGCGCGAGGCCGTTTCCATTCCCGTCATCGCCGCTGGCGGCATCGCCGATGGTCGCGGCATCTGCGCGGCCTTCGCGTTGGGTGCCGAGGGCGTGCAGATGGGCACGCGTTTCCTCACTATCGACGAGTGCACCGTGTGCGATCCGTGGAAGGAGAAGGTGCTCGGCGCCAAGGACTCCGACACGATCGTGACGGGTCGCGGCACGGGTCATCCCGTGCGCGGACTGCCGCAAGCGCGAGATGGAGGCGAGCAGCCCCGACGATCTCGAGGGCATGTATGCAGGTTCGCTCAAACGTGCAGTCGAAGGTGATATGGAGAACGGCTCCATCCTCGCCGGTCAGGTTGCCGCGCTCGTGAAGAAGCGCGGGACGGCCAAGGAGCTCATCGCCGAGCTCATGGCCGAGGCCGAGGCGCTCGGTGCGCTTGACCTCGCCGCCATGGCCGAGCTCAACGCCCGTCAGGGCCGCTGCCTGGAAGACGCCGACGCATAGGAAGACTGAGGTTATGGCTCAACTTGAAGGAATCGGACCGGTTCGCACGGTCTTCATGGCCTCGGGCCAGGGGTCGCAAAAGCCCGGCATGGGCGTTTCGCTCTTTGGCGTTCCCGAGGTGAAAGCCGCGCTCGAGTGCGCGTCTGACGTATTCGACCGCGACATAGCGGCGCTCATCAACAGCGAAGGTGACGAGGCGCAAGCGCAGCTCAACGAGACGCGCAATGCGCAGGTTGCCATCGCCGCGCTTTCCATCGGCATCGGCCGAGCCCTCATGGCGCGCGGCATCCAGCCCGATGTGCTGCTCGGCTTCTCGCTCGGACAGATCAGCGCACTCGCTTTGGCCGGCATGCTCACCGACGAGGAGGCCTTTCGCCTCATCGACGTGCGCTCGCGTGTCATGGACGAGGCGGCGCGCTCGAACCCGGGCGCGATGACCGCGCTGCTCAAGGCCGACGAAGAAAGCGTCTTGGCATTGTGCGAGCAAAGCGCGCAAGGTGACGTGCTCGCGCCCGCGAACTTCAATTGCCCGGGCCAGATCGTCGTGGCCGGCACCGTGCCCGCAATCGAGCGTGCGGAGGAAGCCTGGAAGGAGCAGGGCGGAAAGTTGAGTCGCCTGGCGACGCAAGGTGCCTTCCATAGCCCGCTCATGCAGGCGGCGTGCGATCCGTTTGAGGAGTATCTCGCGACCGTCGATTTCAAGGAGCCGGTCATTCCGGTCATCTGCAATACCAATGCCACGCCGCTCGATGCGGCAACCGTGCGTCAGCGTTTGGTCGATCACCTCACGCATCCCGTGCGCTTCCAGCAGAGCGTCGAGGCACTTCGCGAACAGGGCGCGGATACCTTCATCGAGGTCGGCTTTGGCGGCGTGCTGAGCGGTCTGGTACGACGCATCGACAAAGAAGCCACGCGCGTTTGCATACAGGATAGGCCGAGCTTCGAGGAGCTCGAGGAATCGTGGAGGGAAAGCGATGAGTAACATCGATCAGGGCAGCCCCATTGCCCTCGTCACCGGGTCAGGCCGCGGCATTGGCCTTGCCTGCGCACGAGCGCTCGCTGCCGATGGCTATGACGTCTGCCTCAACTGCTCGAGCGATTCGAGCTTCGAGCGCACAAGCGCTGCCGCCGAGGAGATTGCCAACGAGTATGGCGTTCGCACGCTTGCCGTTGTGGCCAACGTGGCAGATACGGAGGCAGCCAAGGCCCTCGTGGACGAGGCGGTCGCCGAGCTCGGTCGCATCGACGTGCTCGTCAACAACGCGGGTATCACGCGCGACGGTCTTATCGCACGCATGGGCGAGGATGACTTCGATGCCGTCATCGACGTGAACCTCAAGGGCACCTTCAACTGCTGCAAGGCTGCGTCCAAGTACATGATGAAGCAGCGTAGCGGTGCCATCGTCAACATGAGCAGCATCGTGGGTATCGCGGGCAATGCGGGGCAGGCAAACTACGCCGCCTCCAAAGCTGGCGTCATCGGCCTTACCAAGTCGCTCGCCAAGGAGCTCGCCCGTCGCAACATCAGGGTCAACGCCGTTGCTCCGGGCTTCATCGCGACCGATATGACGGACGCGCTCAACGATCAGCAGAAGGAAGCCATCACATCCCAGATTGGGCTCGGGCGTCTGGGCGAGGCAGATGACGTGGCCGCCCTCGTGGCGTTTCTCGCGAGCCCCGCGGCTTCCTATATCACCGGGCAGGTAATCAGCATCGATGGAGGACTTTCCCTATGAGCACGACAAACGAGAACATGAACCCTCGTCGTCCGGACGGCACGCAGCGTGTCGTCATCACGGGCATGGGCGCCGTTACGCCGGCAGGCGTTGGCGTGGATGCGCTGTGGGACGCCGTCATGGGCAAGCAATGCTGCATCGCACCCATCGAACGTTTCGACACGTCTGAATATGAGGTTCATAATGCCGGTGAGGTGCGCGGCTTTGATGGAACCGAGCATGGCCTTTCCAAGAAGGAGGCGCGCCGCTTCGAGCGCTTCGTCCAGTACGCCATGGTCGCAGCTGACGAGGCCATGGCTCAAGCGGGACTCAACATGGATGACGTCGACTCCACGCGCGTGGCCATTGCGTTTGGTACGGGTATCGGCGGCATCGACGAGTTGCAGAAAGGCTTCGAGACGCTTGCTGAGAAGGGCCCCAAACGCGTGAGCCCGCTCTTCGTCCCCACCATGATCGGCAACATCGCTGCTGGTAACCTTGCCATCCGCTATGGCATTCACGGGGCGTGCATTAACGTGGTCACCGCCTGCGCGACTGGTGCGCACAACATCGGCGAGGCGGTGCGCGCCATCCGCCACGGTTATGCCGATGCCGCGCTCGTCGGCGGTTCCGAGGAGTCGGTATCGCCCATCTGCATCGCGGGCTTTACTAACCTTGGCGCGCTTTCCAAGGCCGAAGATCCCACCCAGGCATCGCTGCCCTTCGACGTGCGACGCAAGGGCTTTGTCGCCGGCGAAGGTGCGGGCGCGCTCGTCATCGAATCACTTGAACATGCGCTCAATCGTGGCGCTACCCCCATCGCCGAGATTACCGGCTATGGCTCGACCGGCGATGCCTACCACATGACTGCGCCCGATCCCGAAGGCGCGGGTATCGTGCGCTCCATGCGCCAGGCGCTCGAGGAGGGCGGTTTCACGCCTGCCGACATCGGGCATGTCAACGCCCATGGCACGGGTACTCCCGCAAACGACAAGACCGAGTCGATCGCCCTGTACGCGCTGTGCGATGACGACGAGCTTGCCGCGGGCATTCCGGTGACGTCCATCAAGGGCACAACGGGCCACACGCTCGGCGCGGCCGGTGCGGTCGAAGCCATCGTCTGCGCGCTTTCGGTCGCCCGCGATTGCGTGCCGCCGACGACGGGGTTCGCCGAGGCCGATCCCGAGTGCGCCGTCAATGTCGTGACCGAGGCCCTGACGGACGTTCCGCAGAAGGTCGCCCTCTCCAACTCGCTTGGCTTTGGCGGCCATAACGCGACGCTCGCATTCAGCCCCTATACAGGCTAATGACTAAGATATGAGTCAGCGTGCCAGGCACGTTGTCTCAGAAAGGAACGTACGTCATGGAAATCAGCTATCCCGCGGGACGCGACGTCATCGAGTCGGTGCTGCCGCATCGCGATCCCTTCGTGTGGGTGAGCCGCGTGCTCGAGTGCGAGCCCGGCGTC
Organism: uncultured Coriobacteriaceae bacterium; assembly: GCA_900556425.1. GTDB lineage: Bacteria > Actinomycetota > Coriobacteriia > Coriobacteriales > QAMH01 > QAMH01. The sequence goes on along the minus strand of USOR01000038.1, from coordinate 2,458 downwards.
TCCGTCAAGGCCGAGCTCGACGTTGATCCTGCTCTCCCGCTCTTTGCGGGCCATTTCCCCGACTATCCCGTGCTGCCCGGCGTCATCATCATGGAGGCGTTGGCCCAGGCGGCATCGTTCTCCATCCTGGTCGAGCGCGAGGCAGAGGGCACGCTCGGGTTCTTCGCAGGCATCGACAACGCGAAGTTCCGCAACCAGGTACGCCCCGGAGACATCCTGACCCTCGAGGCGACCATCGTGAAGTCGTCGCGTCGCATGTGCGTGGCCGAGGTGAAGGCCTCGGTTGGCGATACGGTCTGCGCGACCGCAACTCAAAAGTATGTGCTCGCTACCGCCGAGTAACACGTATAGCAGCTGCTAACGGAGTAATGACGTGGAAGAACAAGCTAGTAAACCCAAGATGAATCCGGGTGTCGATGTCGTGTATCGTCTCGATCGCATCGCTCTCGAAATTGCCTCGAAGATGCACGAGCAGGGATTGCTTCATGTGTCCGGCTCCGTGGATGGGGACGATGGCCTTTCTATGAACGGGCCGTCCGCTCTGGTCATGGTGCAGGGCAAGCCAGCCAAACAGGCGCATAGCGCCATCAATGGCGCCGGCATAGCAAGCGTCATGCCCCTGACGGGCGATTGGCGTCTCGATAGCAACCCGCGTTTCGCATATACGACCGTTGAGCTGGGCAACAAGCCCACGCGTAAGCTGTTCACCAACGCATATGCCGTTCTCAAGGCAGCCGAGGATGCCGAGGTGCAATGCATCTTGCTCGGTACCGATTCGCTCGCGCTTGCCGAGGACAATCGCTTTCTGCAGCGCGCCGCCGATGCCGGTCTGCGCGTGTTCAAGGCACTCGATATCGATGCGACTTTCGAGAACTGGGTGGAATGCGTGCCCTCGGACTGCGCAGATGCGCCTCAGCCCACGAAGTGGCGCACTTGCCATGCGTGCAAGCTCACTTTCGACAATGCCGAATTCGTCGAAAACGATTACTCCTGCCCCTCGTGCGGCACGCTCGCGCGCCTCACGTCCGACGAGCGTATCGAGCTCATCGTGGACGAGGGAACCTTCGAGGAATGGGATGCCGATATCGAGGATGTCGATCCGCTCGCGTTCCCCGGCTATGCCGAGAAGATCGCGTCGTATCGCGAGAAAACCGGCAAGCACGAGGCCGTTCGTACTGGCAAGGGCATGCTCGGTGATTTGCCCGTGGCCTTCGGCTTCATGGAGTCCGAGTTTCTCATGGGCTCGATGGGGACGATCGTGGGCGAGAAGGTGAGCCGCCTGTTCGACCGCGCCACCGATGAAGGGTTGCCGGTCATCATCTTCTGCGCGTCGGGAGGTGCTCGTATGCAGGAGGGCCTGGCCTCGCTCATGCAGATGGCCAAGACCGCGTGTGCCGTGGAACGCCATGACCGAGCGGGGCTGCTCTACATCTCCGTGCTCACTGACCCGACCACCGGAGGCGTTACGGCATCGTTTGCCATGCTCGGCGACATGATTCTTGCCGAGCCCGGAGCGCTCATCGGATTTGCCGGTCAGCGCGTCATTCGCGACACCATCAAGCAGGATCTCCCCGAGGGCTTCCAGACCGCGGAGTTTGCCCTCGAGCATGGGCTCATCGACGCCATCGTGGAGAGGGATGAGCTGCGTGGCGTGCTAAAGGCCGGCGTTGCGTTCCATCGCCCGTGGCGCGGAAACGACCACAACGCGCTGTTCGGGTCATTCAAGAGCGATTCGCTTAAGGATGACGATGCGAAGGGTCCGAGTGCCGCACGAAAGTGGATTGACGAGCGAATTGATGGCCTGCCTTTCATCGAAAGCATCAAGAAAGGTGCCGAGGCGGGTATGGGCAAGGTGAACCAGCGCTTCCGTGGCAAGCGCGATGCCGATTCGAAGGAGTCCTCGGCAGATGCTGCTCCCGGCAGCGCTTGGGAGAGCGTGCAGATTGCCCGCAACGTGCACCGACCTACGGCGAGCTCCTACATCAAGGTGCTTTCGCCGTCATTCCTCGAGCTACACGGAGACCGCGAGTTTGCCGATGACAAGGCTATCGTTGCCGGTCTTGGTCGCATCAACGGGCGTCCCGTCACCATCATCGCCCAGGAGAAGGGCTCGACCCTGCCCGAGCGCATCAAACGCAACTTTGGCTGCCCCCAGCCCGAAGGCTACCGCAAGACGGCGCGTCTCATGCGCCAGGCCGAGAAGTTCAACCGACCCATCGTTTGCCTGGTCGATACCCAAGGCGCGTTTTGCGGCATGGAGGCTGAGGAGCGGGGTCAGGGTAACGCGATAGCCGAAAACCTCGAGCTCATGGCTGGCCTGCGTGTGCCGGTTGTAAGCGTGTTACTTGGCGAAGGCGGTTCGGGCGGTGCGCTCGCGCTCGCACTTGCCAACCGCGTGGCGATGCAACAGCATGCGGTGTACTCGGTGCTCTCGCCGGAGGGCTTCGCCTCCATCCTG
>USOR01000037.1 GCA_900556425.1 uncultured Coriobacteriaceae bacterium | reverse complement strand
AACCGCAGCTGCGGCATACCGTTGCGCTTGGCCCGTTGAGTTCGCCGCATTTAGTGCAATAGCCCGGCACATCGTCTAGCGCGAGCTGGTTCTTCGGCGCCTCTCCGCGGCATCTTCCACAATTGCAGCAGGCGTATCCACACATTGTCACTCCGCTCTCGAGAAAGGCGAAGAGGTCCGCATAGCCAGATGCAGACCCCAACGCCAATTCGAATCCCCGATAGGCTACAGGGGACGTTTCTCCAATCTCTCTTCGTAACTGTTGATCCATGGCTGAATCTTCTCGAAGGCAGAGCCCATCGACAAAACTCCCATGTCGTTGTAACGCTGGCCTATGATTTGCATGCCAACGGGCGAACCGTCCTGCGCGAATCCCGCGGGAATCGACATTGCGGGATCCCCTGTGAAGTTGCAGAAGTACGTGAGGCACCAGCCGATGAGCGGCTCCACCTTCTGCCCGTTGACCTCACGCACGAGCGTGTCCCTGTCGGGATCGTTTGCGGGCGGATTGCAGGCGTTGGTGGGCGAGACGATGAAGTCGAATTGCTCGAAGGCGTCTTGCATCGCATCGAATACCTCGGTTCTTATGGTGTCGTTTCTGATGAGGTCCTTGTATCCGCGCGCATACGAGTCCATCGTCCAGTACATGAGCTCGTGACTCAGGTCCTCTGGATAATCGCGGATGAGGTCGATGCCCTGCTCCTTCCACGCCATTATCGACTCGCTGTTGACGATTGACACGAGCTGGCACCATGCCTCGGCAAGCTCGATATGCGAACGTCCCTTGAGCGAGAAGTCAAGCGGTTCGACGATGGCACCGGCCTCCTCGAAACGCTTCGCTGCTTTCTCGACAATGGCCGCCACTTCGGGGTCGACGGGATAGATACCGAAGTCCGGCGTGAAGCCGATGCGCTTACCTTCGATGGACGCATCGAGCGCCTCGGTGAAGTCGATGTGTCCCCAGTCGATGCTGAAGGGATCGCGGGGATCGTAATACGTCATCTCCGTAAGCGCACGGGCGGCATCCTCGATCGTGCGCGTTTGCGCGCCGTCGAAGCAGAAGGGATGGCTCGTTCCAAAGCCGTCGGGACGCGGCGAGTTCGAAACAAGGCCGAGGGACGGCTTGTATCCCACAATGCCGCACCAGGCGGCGGGAATGCGTATGGATCCTCCGCCATCGGTACCTTCGGCAATGGGCAGGAGTCCGTCGGCGACCGCCGCAGACGAGCCGCCGGATGAACCACCGGAGTTGAAGCCGACCTTGAACGGCGTGCTGGTGGCGCCATAGAGCTTGTTATCGCACGTCCCGCGAAACGCGAGGGAGGGCGAGTTGGTCTTTCCCACGAAGATGGCCCCCGCGTCGATCATCGACTTGGTGTAGGTCGAATGGCAGACGTCAATGATGTCCTTGACGGCGGGGATTCCCCCGCAGCTCCCCTTCCAGCCGGGAAGCACCGGGGTGAAGTCCTTGGCCGCGGTCGGAATGCCAAAGAACGCACCCTGGGCCTCCCCGGCCATGAGCTTTTGCTCGGCCTTCTTCGCCTGAAGACACGCGCCCTCGAAATCCACATCGACTAGCGCGTTAATGCTTCTGTTGCGCCTTTCGATACGATCGATGAAATAATCCATGACCTCAACTGGAGACAGGTCCCTGGCCATGATCTTGCGATGGATGTCAGAAGCGCTCATGAAGCTGATGTTTTCCACTGTGCTCACTCCTTTCGAATTCATGTCATGCGATTGCCGGTCACGCATTCCCCATCAGGCAAGGCCCATGAGAGTGCAGACGGCCGGAATGATTACGGCAACGAGAACAATGGCGGCAACGCTCGGAATCCAGCCGGCCTTGAACTGGTCGAGCGGCGAGAAGTACTTGCGGTCGCTCGAGTAGGCAACGTACACGCACAGGTCAAGCGGCAGCAGGAACGCGGCGCACGAGAAGACGGCGCACAAGAAGATCGCGGCCGTAACGTTTCCGCCGAGGCTTGCGACCAGGGTGCAGATCGGAATCGTGATAAGGCCCGCAACCGCGGCGCCTGCCGGCAGGATGTTATGGAATATGCAGGCAAAGGTAGCCGCGATGAGCAGGACGATGATTACCGGAAGACCGCTCATGGGGCCGAAAATAGCTCCGACCAGCCAGGCCATCGAACCCGTAGCCATCATGCCGGCAACGACGCAGCCCACAGCCCAGTTAAGCATCACGACCTGCCAGGGGCTCTCGTCGCAATACTGCTTGAACGAAACGCATTTGAAAGGCGGAAGGAAGAGCAGGCCAAGGGCAACAAGGCCGACGACGACGATGTCAAAAGCGGGAACCCACGAACTTGCAAACCACAGGACCATGGAGGCGAGGATGACGAGCATTCCCCAGATTTCGTTCTTGGTAAAGCCGGGGAGAGCCTGGTGCTCCTCCTTGATACGAACGAGCGCGTCCTCGCTAATCGGCTCGGGCTTGAAAACCTTGACGAGCACAATCCAGGTGATCGGCAGCAACACGATGTTCGCGATAACACCCAGAATCATCCAGTTGGCAAACGTGATGGTGACACCCGTAGCTTGCTCGGCAAATCCCATGGCGAGAACGTTTACGACACTTCCAACCGGCGTGAGGTAACCGCCGATGTAGGAAGCAAACACGATGCCGAGAATGAGGGACTTTGCCAGAGGTGACTTGCCGCCCCAGGGCGTCTTGTTCTCGTCAAGAATCTTGTAGGCAAAGGGCAGCATCATCAGGACGAGCACGAGGTCATCGATGACCGCCGACAGAAGCGCCGTCGCAAGCGTGAGACCGGCGAGTATCTTCTTCGAATCGTTCTTGGCCCAGCTAAGCACGCGGGCGATGATGCGCAGGGATATCGACGAATACTGCACGAATAGCGCAAACGCAAAGCATGACAGGCAGAGTACCATCGCGACACTCACGCCTCCTGCCCACGTTTCCCCTGGTGTGAGAATCCCCAGGATGGGAACCGCAGCCGCGAACAGCCATGCCGTGATCAGAATCGGGATTGCCTCGGTAATCCACAGCAGAATTGCCGCGAGCAAAAGGCCAATGAGCATCTTTCCGGCAAATGACAGGCCTTCCGGATTTGGAATGAAGACCGTTATCACCACGATGGCTATCGCTATCGCGACAACGCAGATTTTGAACGATGTCTTTTCTCTCATCACATATCACTCCCCAAGTGATTAGTTGATTTATTGGAGCTGCCCCATCGAGAGGGAGGGACAAAACCGACAGGGCAGCTCCTCTAGAATGAGCGGCGACCGAACCCCAGACATGCCGATCAGCCGCGAAAGGCACGTGCGCTAAAGCGCGAACAGGACCTTCTTCGAGCCCGCTTCGATTCTCTGGGCAAGCTCATCGATGGTGCCGTACTCCATGCACTTGGCCTGGCAATGCTGCACGCACGTCGGCAGCTTTCCCATGGCAACGCGCTCTGCGCAACCAGTGCATTGCGAGGTGAGTGCAGGCAGATATGACAGCTGCCATTTGCCCTCGCCATACTCCCACGGCCCGATTTCCTGCACGAGAATTCCGGTCTGGCCAATCGGAAGGCCGTTGTGCATCTGGCATGCCATCTCGCAGGAATGGCAACCCGAACACCATTCGGTGTCGATCATGATTCCGTACGCCATCTTCTATTCACCTTCCTCGACCTTGTAGAGCTTGCAAATGGACGTCTTGTAGTTGGCCCCGAAACCGCTCTTGCCACATGACATCGGGACCAGGTTGTTGATGTTGACGTCGAAGACGTCATAGAGGTTCTCGGGATCTGCCTCGGGGAACCACCACCCGTGATCGCAGGACACAACGCGCGGGTCGACAATCGGCGTGATCTTGATGGTTCGCTTCGCCCGGCCGAGCGGATTCTCCACCCAGACCCAATCCCCTTCGTTGAAGCCATATTCGGCTGCAACATCGGGATGCACCTCGATATAGGGCCACGGGTTCATGCGGCGCAGGCGCTCGATCTGACGATGCTCCGAGTGGAACGAGCTCCAGCGCCTGGCTCCCGTGGTGAGCACGAACGGGTACTCGTTCATGAGCTCAGGCGTGGACAACGGCGAGGGATTCGGCTCGTCGTAATACGGCATGGGGTCGAGACCGCAACGGTTATAGAAAGTGGACCAGAGCTCGATGCGACCCGTCGCCGTGTTGAAGCCAGGCTGCCCGTCAAAGCGGAGCTTGCCGGTCTCGTAGCGACGATACTCGAAGGGCAGGTAGAGCGGCGCCTTTTCACGCAGTTCCTCGAAGCTCATGCCCGTGCTCTCAATCATCGAGGAGAGCATGTCGGGCACGTTGTCCCAGGGCCATGCCTCGGGATTCAGGCGTTTTCCGATCAAGAGATTGATCTCCGCATCGGACTTGGCCTCCCCGATCTGCGTGACCTTGTTGATGACCTCGCCACGTTGCAGGCCATCACCAAGGCGCAGGCCATCCTTTTCCGGATAGGTGCACGCCGGAAGCACGACATCGGCTGCCGCCATTGCTGTAGGAGTCATGAAGAGATCGACGACGACGTTGAAGTCGAGACGTAGCAGTCCCTCGAGCACTCGCTTGGGACTTGCCGCCATGCAGGCAATGGCATTGTTCGTCTGCAACCATGCCGCGCGCATCTTGTAGGGCTTGTCAGTCAACAGCGTCTCGAGAAGCGAGTCGTTGGAAGCGACCTGGAAGCCAAGCTTGAGAAGCGGATAGTCATCGAGGCCAATGCGCTTTGCCTTCTGCTCCTCGCTCAGCAGCTCGCCTCCCCAGCCGCCGGAATACGCGATGAGCTCGACGGGGAAGATGTTGCTACCGGGAACGTCCACATTGCCCGTGATCTGGAACAGGCCGACGATTGCCTGACCCGCGGGCAGGGCCTCCTTCACCATATCGACGGCCAGGCCCCACTGCATTGCGCAGGGCTTGCTCGTGGCAAGCAGACGGGCGGCGCGAATGATCTGGTCTTCGGGGACCCAGGTAATCTCCGCGACCTTGGAGGGCGGATATTCCTGCACGCGCTCCTTGAGCTCATCGAATCCGTAGGTCCAGCGATCGACGAAATCGTGATCGTAGAGATCCTCGTTGATGATGACGTTCATCATGCCAAGCGCGAGTGCGGCGTCAGTGCCGGGCCGCAGGCGCAGGTGCTCCTCCGCCTTGAGCGAAAGCCAGGTGACGCGGGGATCGACCATCATGATCTTCATGCCGCGCTTCATGAGGTCGATGACCCAATGTCCGAAAAAGCCGTCCGAATTCGCACGCAGGGGATAGTTGCCCCAGATGACCATCATCTCGGGCATCTGCCAGTTAGGGTTATCGTAGCGATCCGAGAACTGCTGAGCACAGTCCGCTACCGTGTAGCTACCACAGGTCGCCGCCATACCAGCTACGCGGGGGAGATAGCACGCATTGCCAGACAGGGCGAAGCAGCAGTAATTGGGCGAGCCATACGACCACGCGATGCGCGTAATCCAGCTCGAGATGTCGCGACCGGTTCCCTGCCCAAAGAGCACCGTCTCGGCGCCGTATTTGTCGCGAATCTCGATGAGCCGCTCCGAGACGTAATCGATCGCCTCGTCCCAGCTCATGCGCTCCCATCTGTCCTTTCCGCGGTCTTCCTTCGCACGCTTCATGGGATAGAGCAGGCGGTCCTTGTGGTTGGTCACCTCGGGAAGGTCCAGGCAGCGTATGCACAGGCGGCCGTCGTTGTAGGGATTCTCGGGATCACCTTCCACGCGGGCAAGCTTGCCATCAGCATCGGTGTAGAGCAGAACGCCGCAACCTAGATGACACCCGGGGCCCGTCCATGCGCTGCCACGTGTAACGGTGTACTCTCCTTCCTTGTATTGCCATGGTTTCTCGTGCGGAACTTCCATGTATCCTTTGTCTTCCATGTTCGCCTCTCCTCTTGTCCAGGCTTGCTAAGCCAGATACGATGGATAGAGTCCGCCCGCTGCGCCGGCGTAAAACTCGCGAGTCGGACTCGGTTGGCATGCACCGTAAAACCAGGGCTCTCCACGAGGAATCGGCTAAAATCATGCTTGTTCGAAATGGCTCTGGAAAAAGGTTGAAACTGCTTGGAAGCGCACTATGGAAAAAAGTATTAAACCTTCGTATGAGCAGGGAGAACAGGGCAATATTCCCATCCTGTTCTACATCAGCTTCGGGTTCTCGTTCTTCTGGATGCTCCTGCTGACCGGATTGCTCAACGGCTCCATGGCGCAGGCACTTGCCTCTCCCGTTCCCATTCTCGCATCCTCTCCGGCGGCACTTTGCTTTGGGCTCGTCATCGCAAATTTGACCACGTCGTTCAAATGCGATTACTTCTCCACCAAAATCGGAAACGGGATATTGAACGCGATGTCTGTCATCGGGCCGCTCGCGCCAAGCGCCGTCCTCGTCTGCGTCATCGTCATGCAAGTCCAGCCACCCGCATTCGTCAACGATATCGCTTGGGGCATCATGGGACTCGGCATAGGGTGCCTTCTCGCAATCTGGTCGGAGATACTCGAGGGATTTACGAAAGAGTTTTCGTCCAGAGTTGCAGCCGTGTCCGTGATTATCGGCGCGATACTGTATTTCACGATTTCCAATATCGAGCTCCCGCTTAGCATTTGCGCCGTCTGCCTGGCGGCGCCGGCAAGTTTAATACTGCAGTATTTTCTGCCGAATCCCTAAACGACACAAGCTCACCTGGCCCATTGACGTCCTCAACTGCCTCTATGGAGCTGTCTTCGGCCTCGCTCTATGCATGCTTTCGCAGTCCTTGAACAGCATGTTCGCATTTATGGGAATCGCACTGGCCGTGATTGTCGGTGGCCTCATCATGATTTTCGTGTTCGGCAAAAACAAGGAAAAAATGATGCATGGGTCGGTGCAGAGAAAGATCTTTCCCGCCCTCGTAATCGGACTGCTTCCGATGCCGTTTGTAGAGGGCAACCTGCAGGTCCTGTGCATGCTCGTTATTCTTGCAAGCTTTATATGCCTGACATGCGTATGCCTGGATGCACTTTATCTGCTCACCAAAAAGTACCACGTTGGTGCCCTGTACCTTGTGGGCCGTGGACAAAGTCCCATCTTCCTTGGGGTTGGCCTGGGTTATTTGCTTACCTTCATCTCAATGTCGAGCGGCGCGTTCGATAGCGGACAGCTCTCCCTCGTCTCTCTCGTGCTGGTCATCGTCCTATCCCTGTCAGTTTCGTTCATCGACTTTGACAAAGACCATCTTGAAGACGAGCGGGAGCCGCAAGAGACAGCGCCTCGGGTGCCCGAGGACGCCTCGGGACGCATGCCATGGAAAACGAAGTGCGCAGCCGTGGCCAAAAAGTACGACCTCTCCACACGAGAGATCGAGGTATTTGCCCTGCTCGCCCGCGGCCGTGGAACGACGTACATACAGGAGAAGCTCTTCATCTCGCCCCACACCGTAAAGACACATGTCTACAAGATATATCGCAAACTCGGCATCAACTCACGCGAGGAGCTCATCACGCTCGTGGAGGAAGAGGCCCTGGACGGGGATGCCGCTGACAAAGGGCACGCCGACCAGTAAATCAGCCGCGCGTCCTTTCTTGCCAAAGTGGGACAAATGACCTGTCCATTTGTCCCAGCAGACTACTCGGCGTCCGCCTCTTCCTGCTGGTGCTTTTTCTTCCCGGCGCTCATCTTGGCCTTGATGAGGCCGGCGACGGTGGGAATGAACGAGATGACCACGATGCCGATGATAACGAGTTCGAAGTGGTCCTGCACGAAGGGCACGCCGCCAAAGAAGTAGCCCAGCAGCGTGAACAGGCACACCCAGGTGACGCCACCTAGGACGTTGAACAGCGTGAAACGCCCGAAGTGCATCTCGCCCATGCCTGCCAGAAACGGCGCGAAGGTGCGGATGATCGGGAAGAAGCGCGTGAGAAACACGGCAATCGAGCCGTACTTGTCGAGCATGGCCTGCGTCTTTTCGATACGCTCGGGCGTGAGCGCCTTGACGCGACCACTTGCCACAATAGCCTGACCCACCTTGCGGCCAATCCAGTAGTTGGAGGTGTTGCCCAGGATGGCGGCAATCGTCATGAGAATGATAAGAACGAAGATGTTGAGACCGCCACCGTCGGCCGCGAAGATGCCCG
>USOR01000036.1 GCA_900556425.1 uncultured Coriobacteriaceae bacterium | reverse complement strand
GGTGGCCTGTTCAACCGCAGGAACAAGAACGGCGCCGAGGATTACGATGCAGGCGGTGTGGACGCCTGGAGTGACGAAGACGATTACGGATGGAAGGGCGGCGGCTACTTCGAGGAAGAGGCCGAAAGCGCCTATGACGCCGTGCGCCAGCGTGCGGCTCAGATTCGCGAGTCCGTCGTGTCCATGACCGAAAACGACCTGCTCGACAAGGAAGTCTGGTTCGTCGCGCTTGGCGCCTCCGGCGCTGGCGCACAGGGCATGAAGAACTTCCTCGACTTGCACTCTTCCGAGCTGCGCGGCTCGCTCATCATCAACCTCGAGGCCGTGGGCGCTGGCACCATTTCCTACATCGACGTCGAGGGCACGGGCAAGCCCCGTCGCGCCGACCGTCGCCTCATGAGTCTCGTCAAGAAGGCTTCCAAGGAAGTGCGCGGCACCGAGATGAAGGCCAAGAGCCTCGAGTGGCGCAACACCGATGCAACACCGGCCATGATCGCCGGTATGCGTGCCCTCACCGTCATGGGCTTTGCCGACAACGGCGTCGCCCCCGTGGATTGGCATACGGCCGAGGACACCGCCAATATTGTCGAAGAGGACAAGCTCGAGTACATGACTCGTCTGCTTCTCAAGGTTATCGAGAACTCCTAGAAGGTACGGTCAAGAGGAAAGGGGCTTTCATGCCGGATCCCAAAATCAAGCGCGCCATTATTTCACTCACCGATAAATCGGGCATCGAGGATTTCGCACGTGCCCTCGTCGATGAGTTTGGCGTCGAGATCGTGAGCACGGGTGGCACTGCCAAGGTGCTCGAGCAGGCGGGCATTCCCGTCGTTGCTATCGACGAGCTCACGGGTTTTCCCGAGATGATGGATGGCCGCGTGAAGACCCTGCATCCCAAGGTGCATGGTGGCCTGCTTGCGCGCCGCGACCTTGCCTCCCACATGAAGGATGCCGAGGACAACGGTATCGGCATGATCGACATGGTGGTCGTGAACCTCTACGCCTTCGAGGCGACCATTGCCAAGCCCGACGTCGACTATCAGGACGCCGTCGAGCATATCGACATCGGTGGTCCCTCCATGCTGCGAAGCGCTGCCAAGAACCACGCTTCCGTCACTGTCGTCACCAATCCGGCGATGTACGACGCCATCCTGTTCGAGATGAGGAACAATGATGGCGCGACTACGCTCAAGACCCGCAAGGACCTTGCCCTCGAGGTCTTCCGCCTCACGAGTGCCTATGACAACGCCATCTACTCCTGGCTGCACAACGAGCTGATCGAGGAGGGTCCGTTCTGGGAGGACGAGCGCGTCGTCCTTCACAAGGAGGCCGATCTTCGCTACGGCGAGAATCCCCATCAGCATGCCGCGTTCTACAAGCGCAAGCGCGTGGGCGTTTCTGGTCCTGCCCCCGAGGCCGACGAGCACACCCTCGCTGCGGCCGAGCAACTGCAGGGCAAGGAGCTCAGCTACAACAACTACCTCGACACCGATGCCGCGTGGGCTTCCGTGCGCGAGTTCGATATGGGCGTGCCCACCTGTGTCATCATCAAGCATCTTACGCCGTGCGGCATCGCCAGCGGAAAAACCATGCTGGAAGCCTACAAGGATGCATGGGCGTGTGATACCGTCAGCGCCTTTGGCGGTGTTATGGCCTTCAACCAGACGGTTACCGAGGACGTTGCCCGTGAGATCGTCGAGGTTAACAAGCAGTTCATCGAGGTCGTCATCGCTCCTGATTACGACGAGGGGGCGTTGAAGATCTTCTCCCAGAAGGAAAACGCCCGCATTCTGCGTACCGGCGGCATCAATCCCCCGGGTGGGGATCCGGACATTCGTGCGGTCGAGGGTGGTGTCGTCATGCAGACCGTCGACACGGTCAGCGAGGACTACACGGAGTTTTCGTGCCCCACCACGACAAAGCCGACTGACGAGCAGATGGACGCCATGCTCTTTGCCTGGAAGTGCTGCAAGTGCGTGAAGTCCAACGCGGTTATCCTGACCAAGGGCACCCGCACCGTGGGCATTGGCGGCGGCCAGCCCAACCGCGTGAATTCCGCGCGCATCGCCGTCGAACAGGCGGGCGATGAGGCCAAGGGCGCCGTTGCCGCGAGCGACGCGTTCCTGCCCTTCCCCGACACGCTCGAGGTCCTGCGCGATGCCGGTGTCACGGCGCTTATCCAGCCGGGTGGCTCGATTCGCGACGACCTCTCCATCGAGTGTGCCGACGAGGCCGGCATGCCCATGGTCTTCACGGGGCATCGTCACTTCAGGCACTAGACAATTCTATTGCTTTGGCCAGGATATGAGACAGCGTGCCTGGCACGCTGTCTCACTGCAGAAAAATTGCGTTTTTGTGAGGCTGGCGGAACTGCACTGCAAAAAATTTGCGTTTTTGTGAGACCGTTGCACTCAGCATGTAAAAAAATTTCGATTGTGTGAAGCGTTCAGTGCTGGCGCTTTCACATAATCGAAAAAAATATGCAAGGAAGTTCGATTAGCTTCACATAAACGCAAAAAACGTGCATGAGGATTCAACATGAACACGATTCCGTACAACAAGGTTGGCAATGAAAAGCCCGAGACCGTTGCAGATGTGGCCGAGAGTGAGGGCATCAGCGAGGAAGAGTGGCGCGCGCAGAATCTGCCGGCTTCCATGCTCGAGTTTCGCTGGCGCTATACCAATAAGACCATCCATCTCTACGAACGCCGTCTGCGCTCGCTTGCCGCATTCAATGTGGGTCCTGCGGTTCAGGCATGGGTGCGTTCGCGCTTGGAGTGGGTGCGCGATAACAAGCTCTATGAAATGTCCGACGGTGTTATCGTCCTTACCGTCGATCCCGAGGGTATGGTTGACGTGCGGCTCGAGGAGCTGCGCCCAACTCCGCAATTCACCCGTGCGATGCTCGATGCAGGCGACGTGCCTGGCACGCTGTGGGTTGCCAAGGGTGACGAGCTCTACACGGAGGCACCATCCAATCACGCTGCCGACACCTTTGTCCGCGATCTCGCAAAGACGCTTGGTTACACTCTTACCCAGGACGAGCTTGAGCTCGGCGATAGCGCGGAAGTCTTTGCCGTAAACGACGAGTTCGGCATCGTCCCCGTGGAGGGTGCGACCGGCCCTGTCATCACCAAGCTCTCCGAATGCTTCGATAAGCTCTGGAGCCTGAATAAATAGAGGCATTGAGATACAATCATAGCTTCGTGATTGTCCGTGTCTCAAAGTAGTTAGTAGGCAAAAGGAGCGCCCGTGGCTATAGAACCGAAGCAGGTCGTCGAAGCACTTTCGATGGTGACGCAGCAGCATCTCGATATCCGCACCATTACGCTGGGACTCTCCTTGCGCGGATGCGTGCACGAGGATATCGACGTCATGGCACAGCGCGTCTACGACCGCCTCACCACGGCGGCGCAAGACCTCGTGCCCTGCGCCGAGCAGCTCGAACGCGAGTTCGGCATTCCCATCATCCACAAGCGCATCGCGGTCACGCCCATCGCCGAGATTTGCGGTGCGACGACGGCCGAGGATCTCACGCCCATCGCCGCCGCGCTCGATCGCGCGGGCAAGGAGGTTGGCGTCAACTTTATCGGCGGATTTTCCGCCCTCGTGCAAAAGGGCATGAGCGACAGCGATCGTCGCCTCATCAATAGCATTCCGCATGCACTGTCAAGCACCGATATCGTTTGCTCGAGTGTCAACATCGGCTCGACCCGTGCCGGCATCAACATGGATGCGGTGCTGCGCATGGCCCAGATTATCCGTGAGTGCGCCGAGGTCACGGCCGATCGCGACTCCATCGCTTGCGCCAAGCTCGTCGTATTCTGCAACATGGTGGAGGACAACCCCTTCATGGCCGGTGCCATGCACGGCAGCGGCGAGGCCGGCGAGGTCATCAACGTTGGCGTGAGCGGCCCGGGTGTTGTCAATGCGGTGCTCGAGGACCTGCCCGAGGACGCATCAATGACCGAGGTTGCCGAGGCCATCAAGGCCACGACCTTCAAAATTACCCGTGCAGGCGAGCTCATCGCCCGCGAGGCGGCCAAGCGCCTCGGCTACGAAAAGGGCATCCTCGATCTCTCGCTCGCCCCTACGCCCGCTCGTGGCGATTCGGTTGCGCAGATTCTCGAGACCATCGGTGTGGGCCAGGTTGGTGGCCCGGGTACGACGGCGGCGCTTGCGCTGCTCAACGACGCGGTCAAGAAGGGTGGTGTCATGGCGAGTTCGAGTGTCGGCGGCCTGTCCGGTGCCTTCATCCCTGTCAGCGAGGATGCGGGCATGATCAAGGCAGCCGAGGACGGCGTCCTTTCCATCGAGAAGCTCGAGGCCATGACCTGCGTATGCTCCGTGGGGCTCGACATGATCGCGATTCCCGGTGACACGACCGTCGAGGCCATTGCCGGTATCATCGCCGACGAAGCCGCCATTGGCATGATCAACACCAAGACTACCGCCGTGCGCGTAATTCCGGCCATCGGCAAGGCCGCGGGTGAGACCCTGCACTTCGGCGGTCTCCTCGGCGAGGCGCCTGTCATGCCGGTCAACACGCATGCGGGCACGGTGTTTGCGCATCGTGGCGGACGTATCCCCGCTCCCATCAACTCGCTCAAGAACTAGTCGTCCATACGCCTGAGGAGACGCATATGAGTACCCAGGACAGCAAACAGGACACGCTCAGGATTGGCGTTGACGTAGGCTCGACGACGGTCAAGCTGCTCGTGCTCGACCCGAATGACGAAATCATCTTCAGCGTGTACCGTCGCCACCATTCCGACGTTCGCGCGACCATCGTCGAGATCATCGACGAGGCACTCGAAGCCGTGGGGGATGGCAACGCGACTATCACCATCACGGGCTCGGGCGGTCTGCTGCTGGCCAATTGGCTCGGCGTGCCCTTCGTGCAGGAGGTCATCGCCAACAAAACGGCCATCGAGCGCATCATTCCCGCTACCGACGTCGCCATCGAGCTCGGCGGCGAGGACGCGAAGATCATCTACTTCGATGGCGGCATCGAGCAGCGCATGAACGGCACCTGCGCCGGTGGCACGGGCGCATTCATCGACCAGATGGCCGCCCTGCTCAATACCGATGCCTCCGGCCTTGACGAGATGGCCAAGGAGCACAACATCATCTACCCGATCGCATCGCGCTGCGGCGTCTTTGCCAAGACCGACGTGCAGCCCTTGCTCAACGAGGGCGCCAAGCGCGAGGACATCGCCGCGTCGATCTTCCAGGCCGTCGTCATGCAGACCATCTCGGGCTTGGCCTGCGGTCGCCCCATTCGCGGCAACGTCGCCTTTCTGGGCGGCCCGCTGCATTATCTGCCACAGCTTCGCCAGCGCTTCATCGAGACGCTCGAGCTTACCGACGAGACGACCATCATTCCCGAGGAGTCGCACCTCTTCGTCGCGCGTGGCGCGGCATTTGCCTCCGAGGCCAACGATGACATCGTGAGTTTGGCCGAGCTCAAGGAGCGCATGAGGAATCTGGGCAGCATCCAAGGTAGCGAGGTCCAGCGCCTCGAGCCGCTCTTCGCAAACGAGAAGGACTACGAGGCGTTCAAGAAACGCCATGCCAAGGCGACCGTCCCCAAGGCGAGCCTTGCCGATTATCGCGGCGTGGCGTATCTCGGCATCGATGCCGGCTCCACGACGCTCAAGTCGGTACTCGTGGGCGAGAAGGGCGAGATTCTCTACAGCTACTACGTCAACAACAAGGGCGATGTGCTTGGTGCAGCTCGCGCCATGCTGGGGGATCTCTTCGACCAGATTCCACGCGATGCGGATGGCAATCCGCTCGTGACCATCGGGCATGCAACCACGACGGGCTACGGCGAGGCGCTGCTGCTCGAGGCCATCCAGGCCGACTCCGGCGAAATCGAGACGGTCGCGCACCTGCGTGGCGCGCGCGAGCTTTGCCCCGACGTCGACTTCATCCTCGACATCGGCGGCCAGGACATGAAGTGCATGCACGTCAAGGAGGGCGTCATCGAGCACATCATGCTCAACGAGGCCTGTTCGGCAGGCTGCGGCTCCTTCATCGAAGCCTTCGCGACCTCGCTCAACATGCCCATCGAGGAGTTCGCCGCCGAGGCACTCAAGGCCGATGCCCCCGTCGACCTGGGCAGCCGCTGCACGGTCTTCATGAACTCGCGCGTCAAGCAAGCGCAGAAGGAGGGCGCGACGCCGGCCGACATCTCGGCGGGCCTGTCGTACTCCGTCATCAAGAACGCGCTGTTCAAGGTCATCAAGCTGCGCGATGCTTCCGAGCTGGGCGAGCATGCGGTGGTCCAAGGCGGCACCTTCCTCAACGATGCCGTGCTTCGTGCTTTCGAGAACCTGAGCGAGCACGACGCCATCCGTCCCGACATCGCCGGCAACATGGGGGCTTGGGGTGCCGCGCTACTGGCACGCGATCGCGCGACGGGCGCGAAGTCCACGCTGCTGCGTCCTGCGCAGATCGACGAGCTCGAGATCAAGCACACGGCGGTGCGCTGCGGACGCTGCGAGAACAACTGCCTGCTCACCATCAACGACTTCGGCATCGACGAGGAGACGGGCAAGCATCGCCGCTTCATCACGGGTAACCGTTGCGAGCGCGGCGCCGGCATCAAGAAGCCGGCCAAGGAAGTGCCCAATCTCTTCGCGTACAAGGACAAGCTGCTCTTCGACCGCGAACCGCTTGTCGAGGAAGCCGCCAAGTACGGCACGGTGGGCATTCCGCGTGCGCTCAACATGTACGAGAACTACCCGTTCTGGCACAGCTTCTTCACGCATCTGGGCTATCGCGTGGTGCTCTCGGACCCCTCCACGAAGAAGACCTACGAGGCCGGCATCGAGTCCATGCCTTCCGAGAACGCCTGCTATCCGGCCAAGCTGTCGCACGGTCACATCATGGATCTGCTCGACAAGGACGTGGACTTCATCTGGATGCCTTGCATCCGCTGGGAGCGTCAGGAGGACGAGGGCGCGAACAACCACTATAACTGCCCCATCGTCATGAGCTATTCCGAGGCGCTCAAGCTCAATATCGACGAGCTCGAGGATAGTCGCACGCAATTCCTCAACCCGTTCATTCCCTATGACGACAAGAAGGCCCTCAAGAAACGCCTCTTCGAGCATCTCGTGAAGAAACGCAAGGAAGACCTCAAGGCCCAAGGTGTCGATGTGCTGGCCATGCAGTGGCCCACGCGTGTCGAGATTTCCGATGCCATCGACCTTGCGTGGCAGGCGGACCTCGACTTCAAGTCGACCATGCGTGCCAAGGGCGAGGAGACCCTACGCTGGATCGAGGAGAACAACGGTCACGGCATCGTGTTGGCGGGTCGTCCCTACCACATCGACCCCGAGATCAACCACTCGTTGCCCGAGCTCATCTGCGGCTATGGCATGGCCGTGCTCACCGAGGATTCCGTGGCGCATCTGGGAGAGCTGCAGCGCAATTTGCGCGTGTACGACCAGTGGATGTATCACACGCGCCTCTACAACGCCGCGAAGGTCGTCACGCAGCGAAGCGACCTCGACCTCGTGCAGATGAACTCGTTTGGCTGCGGCCTCGACGCGCTTACCACCGACGAAGTGCAGGAGATCATCGAGGGCAGCGGCAAGGTCTACACCGTCATCAAGATCGACGAGGTCTCGAACCTGGGTGCGGCACGCATCCGCATTCGCTCGCTCATGGCCGCGTTGCGCCAGCAGGAGGAGTTGGGCGAGATGCTCACGCAGCCGGGCAAGAACTCGGCGGCTGTCGATATCGCGGCTGCCTCCGTCGAGACGCTGCGTACCGACAAGGGCGACGCGACGTCGGTCGATGTCGAGCCCGAACTGCCGAGCGAATGCAACATTGACTTCGACTTCGCGCCCAATCGCGCCGCGGCCTCGACCGAGTTCCCGCGTGCCGAGTACACGAAGGAGATGCAGGACGCGGGCTACAAGATTCTCGCTCCGCAAATGTCGCCCATTCACTTCGAGCTGCTCGTGCCCATCTTCCATCACTACGGCTACAACATGGAGCTGCTGCCGAGCGTGGACCCGTCGGCCGTGGATGCGGGCCTCAAGTACGTGAACAACGACATCTGCTATCCGTCCATCCTCGTGACCGGCCAGATTATGGAAGCGGCCACCAGCGGCAAGTACGACATGGACAAGACGGCCTTCATCATCACGCAGACCGGTGGCGGCTGCCGTGCCACCAACTACATCTCGCTCATCCGCAAGGGCCTGCACGAGGCGGGGCTCGATCACGTGCCGGTCATCTCGC
>USOR01000035.1 GCA_900556425.1 uncultured Coriobacteriaceae bacterium | reverse complement strand
CCCCTGGCACATGTGCATGTGCCAGGGGGTCTGGCCCCTCGACACATCCCGTGCTTCTCTACTGGTTCTTGACGAATTTGACGACGTCCTCGTTGGTGAGTCCACGTTCGGCGATGTAGCCGGTGTAAGCCCGATATGTCTTGGAGAACTTGTTACCGAACCAGCCTAGGAAGATTGCCGCTATGGCGGCGAGTATCCAGGTGATACCCGGTGCGTTCTCGATAACGTAGTTGATGACCAGGAGATAGTACACGGCTATGGCAGCCAGGCATATGACGAGCCCGACGACGAGACGTATGAGCCATTTGCGGTATTCGGCACGCTTATTTGCGGCCTCTCGCATGATGCTCGGTTTTTGGGTCTTGCTCTTCCCCAAGGAGGGCTCCTTTTCGCGCGGCGCGACAAACGGTAGGGGAGAGTGTACACCATGTAGCTGCCTAATTCTCTGAGTATGAGGCAATCGCCGTTTGCGCAAAAAGAGCTTCTTGAAAGCAATTCTCAGTACAGTGTGCTATTCTATATGGCGATTTTGTGGAGGATATCGAAAATGCAGACGCGCGTGAGTCATCACGGCGTTCTTTTTTCCCTATAATCCGCAGGTCATCGTCTTCGTCTCATCCTTGATGCGAAGACGGCCTCCTATCACTTCGATGGGAGTAAACGCCGTATCGTCTGGCAGCCGCTTGTCCCTTTTGGGACGGGCATCGGTCTAGAAGGCTGACTGACGAATAGTAGGACGTCCCGTATGGGACAAAGGAAAAGGAGTTGACTATGTGTTTTAGGCCCGCAGGTGTAGAGATCGATCTCAACTGCCCGTCGTGCGGCAAGAAGCTGCCCGTCATCGGCAACACCGTTCTCAAGAAGTGCCCGTTCTGCAAGTATGAGTTCACTGAGCAGGACATGCAGGACTTCCAGGCTCAGCTTGGTGGCCCCGCTGGTGCTGCCGCTCCTGGCGCTCCCGCAGCCCCCGGTGCCCCCGGTGCCCCCGCCGCTCCCGGTGCTCCCAAGGCTCCTGGTGCGTAAGGATTTTTAGCTCGCTTTTACGCAGTTTTGCCCGTGAGAAGTGAGGGTGCCCGTGTCTGTCGTTAAACCAAAGAACCTCCAACTAACGGAAGAGGATCTAGGGGGGTTACCTCTCAACGAGATCACATGTCGTGCGTGCAGTGGCTATGGCAATTGTGGATACCGTATGTATCGCATCAATGATGGAAAGCCGGTCGTCATCTGCCAGATGCGCAGGGCAAAACTGCTAGAAGAGCAGCAAGGAGACGAGTGACGATCACTTGGAATCGAGTTTTCTGGGGTCTTGATTCTAGGTGATGGGATATCTGCCTCTTTGTTGTTGGGAAAGCTGGGGGGCTTTCCCGAATACTCATTTCTCATGATTGAGATATTGGATTTAAGGAGGGACTGATGGACGGTAAAGAGTTTACTGTTTCCGAAGTCATTGACCGCGCGGGCATTTCTGCCCACACATGGGTCGTGTTCGTTCTCTTGGCTTTCGCCATGATTTTCGACGGCTACGACTTCATGATCGTCAATTCCACCAACACCTATGTTGCACCTACGTTCTTCGCGGCTCAGATTGCTGCCGGTCAGCCCATCGCGGCTCTTACCGGTTCTCTGACCACGTGGGGCCTGCTCGGCATGGTTCTTGGTGGCGCCGTCGGAGGTATCCTCTCCGACATGATCGGTCGTAAGAAGATGCTCACGATCGCAGTTATCTTCTACGGTCTGTTCACCCTACCCCAGGCATTCGCGCCGGATTACGCTTTCTTCTGCGCGTTCCGCCTCATCGCTGGCTTTGGTGTCGGCTCCTGCATCCCGGTTGTAACCACCGTGTTCTCCGAGAGCATGCCTTCCAAGCAGCGCGGCATTTTCGTTACCTTCGGCATGGCCTTCATGGTTATGGGTTGGGTTATCGCCGGTCTGGTTGCAGCTCCCGTCTGCTCCAACCCGAACCCGATCATCCCTGGTCTCTGCGACGGTCAGATCACGCTCGCAACTGGCGCGACTGCTGTGCAGAACTGGCGTGTCTGCTACCTGATCGGCGCTCTGCCGGTCGTCTACGGAATCATCCTGCTCTTCGCGATGCATGAGACTCCGCACTGGTACGCAAACCATGGTCAGAAGGACAAGGCTGTTGCCCGTCTCGAGCAGATCGTCAAGGCCACCCGCCACGTCGATGTGCACTTCGATGCCAACCTGCTGATCGTTCCGCCCAAGCCTGCCAAGTCTGGCCCCGCGGTTCTGTTCTCCAGCAAGTTCATCGTTGCCACCTGCGCTATCTGGTCCGCCTACTTCGTCGGTCAGTTCTGCGTCTATGGCATGAACGCCTGGATTCCCACCTGGTTCCAGGGCAATGGCTTCACCGCCGCCGAGTCTGTAACCCTGCAGACCTGGAACAACGTTGCCGCTATCGCCTCGAACATCGTCGTTGGCTTCGTGTCTGACGCCATCGGCCGTAAGCGCGCACTGTGGATTGGCTGGGTCGCTTGTATCGTCGCGATTATCGCCTGCTCCGTGTTCGTCCCGATGTTCCCGGGCGAGGCTCCCGTGAATGGCGCACCCCTCGCTGGCGCTGCTGCGGGCAACTTCGTTCCCTGCATCTTCCTGATGCTCCTCTTCGGCTTCTGCCTGAACTACGCCATTACGGCTGTCCAGCCCCTGATGCCCGAGTCCTATCCCACCACGCTGCGCAACACTGGTACTTCTTGGTGCCAGGCGTTCGCTCGCTTCGGTGGTTCCGGCTCCTCCATCGTTCTCGGTGCTGCTGCCGGCCTGGCCATGTTCCAGCATGACGTCAATGGCGTTATGTCCAACAACTGGTCCATGGTCGTGCTCGTTCTGCTCATCCCGTTCGTCCTGGGTCTCATCTGCACGTTGCTCTTCGTGAAGAACACGGGCGGAAAGACGATGGACGAGCTGCAGAAGCTCTCCGAGGAGAACCCGCTGTCCGAGACCGACGGCAACGGTCGTTTCTTCACTATGCTCATTGTTGTTCTCATCAACTTCATTGGCTGCATCGTGTGTCCGCTTGCCATCCCCGGCTTCTCCAAGACGGCTATGGCTCTGCCGATCATGCTCATTGCCATGCTCCTTCCGTTCATCTACTTCTTCGTATTTGGCGGTCTGGGCCTTGGCAAGGAGAAGCAGGCAAAGGCAGAGGGTGCCAACATTCTCTAAGCTGCGAGTCTGCAACTGCTGTTAGCTTTTGCTAGCGCAAAGGAAGGCCCCCGGTGTAATGCCGGGGGCCTTCTTGTATTTGTCATTTCGAGCGGAGCGAAGGTGTGACAAGGGGACAGGTCATTTGTCCCACTGGAACCCAGTGTGACAAATGACCTGTCCCCTTGTCACACCTAAAGCTCGCTGCCTACTTTTTTATCGAATCGCTCTTGCGCTTTTCCAGGACGTGGCCGCGCTTGTCCTTCTTCAGCTTGGAATCCTTGTGGTCGATGGGGCGACCTTCCGGCCTGATGATGCGCACGTAGGGGGAGTCGGCCTCGATGAGCTCCTGAACTTCCTCGTAGGTGAAACCCTTGTTCTCGAAGATGCGGCTCTTGAGGTTGTTGAGGAGCCCGGCAGGGGTGTAGTCGTTGCCCTCGCTCAGACCCTTCCATTCCTCCTTGATGAGGATGGCGACAAACGCCGCAACGGCAATGCGCAGTTTTTCAAGCTCATGGGCATGAATCTCATAGCACATGCCCTTGTCCTTGAAGTTGACGAGCTTGATATGCACGGCCTTGCGCTCGAAGCTCGTGAGCGTTTCCTCGACGAAGGTGCACGGGGGCTCGTGTGCGCATCCGTAGAGATCCCACACCATGCCCTCGATATAGTAGTGATGATTGATAACGAACGTGTGCAGGATGTACTCCCAGCGCTCGTAGCGAATGTAGTAGTTAAGCACGTGATTGTCGGGTTTGATGAGGCCGACCTGACCACCCATGCGGCCCATGATCTGCACTTTGTCCTTCTCCCGCTTCCAACCCTCTTTGCTCTTGAACTGAAGGAAGACGTCTCCATCCTCGTACCAAGTGTCAAAATCCTCGTGCTTGGCGATGGCATCTTGCTGGATGTAGATCTTGTTAAATTTCTGAGCCACGAAATCCCCTTTGATTTGCGGTTACGCTTTGGCAATTATAGCCCAGATACCCTTGCAGAATTCCCCGCATGCGGTACTGTCATGAGGACGCTTTTTCGCGTGAGAAATGGCGCATTACGCGCACTCGGATGAGAGGACTATCGTCATGCTCGATGGAACAACCGTAACCCTGACTTTCGAGGGTCGTCTGCCAGATGGCTCCGTCTACGACAAGATGACCGCCGAGAACCCCCTCGTGTTCCAGGTTGGTCACGACATGGTGCTCGATGGTTTCGAGCGCGAGGTGCGCGAGATGGCCGAGGGCGAGAAGAAGACCTTCACCATCAAGGATTGGGAAGCATTCGGCGAGTATCTCGACGAGCACACCGAGGAAATCCCGATGGAGGTCATGCCTAACATGAAGGGCCTCGAAATCGGCAAGGTCATCTGGATGATCACCGAAGACGAGGAGAAGGTTCCGGTTACGGTCAAGGACATCACCCCGGAGGCCGTGACGCTCGATTACAACCATCCGCTGGCGGGCAAGGACCTTACCTTCGATGTCGAGCTCATCAAGGTCGATGAGTCTACGGCCGATGATCCCAATGCCCCCAAGAGGGAGATTCCCAAGGATCCCCTCGACCTTATCATGTAGGGGATCGCGCCATGTACAAGAACATTCTCGTTGCCGCCGATGGATCGGAAAACTCGCTGCGTGCAACGGAGCAGGCGGCCTACATCGCATCCCTTGAGAGCGATGTGCGGGTCAAGATCGTCTCGGTTATCGCCATCGATGTGTATTCGGACATGGTCTATGACCCGATCGAGGCGCACGGCGAGGCCCAGCGCGAGATTATCAAGGATGCGGCGCAGGTTTTGGCAGACGCCGGCATCGACCATGAGATCGTGCTGTTGCATGGCCGCCCTGCCGACGAAATCATTCGCTACGCGACGGAGTCGGAAGCCGATTTGCTCGTGATGGGCAGCCGTGGTCTGGGCGCTCTGCGCGAGTTCGCGCTCGGCAGCGTGAGCCACAAGGTTCTCACGCATGCCAAGTGCCCGGTGCTTGTCGTGAAGTAAAGGTTTCTCCACTCCGGCGCTCCGCGCTCTCTATTGTCATTTCGAGCGGAGCAGCCGAAGGCTGCGAAGTCGAGAAATCTCGCATTGCGGGCAAGGCGCGTCAGGCGCGCCTTGCCTCATTTTTACATATGCAACTCGGCTCCGGGGACGAGGATGATGCGTCCGGGAGCTTGGAATGCCTCGAGCTTGGCCTCGTCGTACTCGGCGACCGTGGCGTCGGCGGAGTCGATGGGCACCTCATGGACGGGGATGTTGTGCTTGGCACCGACGAGCTTGGCGCACTCGGAAGCCTCGTCCGCATCCATGTTGTACACCCCGTCGCAGGGGAATGCCGCATAGTCGAGCTTCATGGCGGCAAGCTTGCCGGACTTCATGTCCTCGGTCGTGCTCGTGTCGCCCGCCGCATAGAACGAGACGCCGTCGAATTCGAGCACGTAGCCAACGCACTCGTCAGACGGGTGGTTCTCGTTGTATGCCTGCACTGCCTGGATCTTCACGCCATGAGACTCCGTGGAGAGGTACTCGCCGCTCGTGGGGTGCAGGTCCTTCGCGCGAATGACTTCGCAGCCGGGTGCATGGGGCATCTTGTCCACCGCGTCATGGTCGAAATGATCATGGGTGACCAGGACGAGGTCGGCCTCGAGCTCGTATTCCTTTCCGAAGTATGGGTCGACGTAAATGACCGTGCTGTCGTCGAGCGTGAACCTGTAGGAGCCGTGCCCCTGAAATAGCATCGTAGTCATGATAAGCCTCCTCGCTCGCTTTTATATCCATATAAGATTATAGGCAGCGCACAATATAATGCACTGCCTATAACCGAAATTATCATGAGAAATGTTTATTTCATCAGCTCGCAGATAGCCTCGTTGAATGCTGCCGAATCCGCGATTTCGAGACCCTCCGCCAAACGTGCCTGGTTGTAGAGCAGGTTGGCGTACTGGGCGACCTTCTCGGTCTCGCCAGCCTCTTGCGCTGCCTGCAGCGTTGCGAAGACCGGGTGATTGGGGTTGAGCTCGAGCACGTGCTTTGCCTCGGGACGCTCGCCGGCGGCAGCCGGGATGGTCGCGAAGTACTTCTCCATACCCAGGCTCACGGGGCCATCGGCGACGATGCAACAGGCCGCATCAGCCAGACGCGAGGTGGCCGTGACATTGGTGATGTCGTCGGGGAGCGCCTCGGTCATCGCCTCGAACAGCGTGCTGTTCTCCTCACGCTGCTTGGCGACTTCCTCCTTCTCCTCCTCGGTTTCGAGGCCAAGGTCCTCGCCGCTGGCGACGTTGCGCATCTCCTTGTCGTCATAGCTGCCGATGGAGAGCAGGCAGAACTCGTCGACGTTGTCACCGCAGAGCAGGACATCGTAGCCGCGCGAGACGACCGACGTGACGCTCGGGCTCTGTGCCAGGCGCGCGACGGTGTCGCCGGAAGCGAAGAAGATGTTCTCCTGGCCTTCCTGCATGCCGGCGACGTATTCGGCCAGCGTGATGGGCTTGTCCTCCTTGGCGGAATGGAAGAGCAGCAAGTCCTGCAGCAGGTCCTTGTGCGCTCCGTAGGTGGAGTAGATGTCGTACTTGAGCACGTGGCCGAACTTGCTGAAGAAATCGACGTAGGCCTCACGGTCGTCTTTGCAGAGCTTCTCGAGCTCCTGCTTGATCTTCTTCTCGATGCGACGCTCGATGGCGATGAGCTGACGGTCCTGCTGGAGCGTCTCGCGCGAGATGTTGAGGTTGAGGTCGGGGCTATCGACGACGCCGCGCACGAAGCCGAAGCAGTCCGGCAGCAGGTCCTCGCAGTGCTCCATGATCATGACGTTGTTGCTGTAGAGTGCCAAGCCACGCTGGAAGTCCTTGGCGTACAGGTTCATGGGCGCATCCGTGGGGATGAAGAGCAACGCATCGTAGTTCAGGCTGCCTTCGGCGTGCATGGAAATCGTGCGCAGGGGAATATCGGCCGTATGGAACTGGGCCTGGTAGAAGTCGGCGTACTCCTCGTCGGAGACTTCGGACTTCTTCTTGGTCCAGATGGGAATCATCGAGTTGAGGATTTCCTCCTCGACGAAGGTCTCGGTTGCGGGCACGTAATCGTCGCCAGCGTCCTCGGGCTTCTCGAGCGTGCGCGTCTTCTCCACATCCATGATGATCGGGTAGCGGATGTAATCGCTGTAGCGCTTCACCAGATGCTTGATGAGAGCCTGCGAGAGGTACTCGTCGTAGTTGACCTCGTCGGTGTTCTCACGCAGATGCAGGATGATGTCCGTGCCGCGCTTCTCGCGGGTGGTCTCGCTGATGTTGTAGCCCTCGATGCCATCGCTTTCCCACTTGAAGGCCTCGTCGCTGCCGTATGCCTTCGAGATGACGGTGACCTTGTCGGCGACCATGAACGAAGAGTAGAAGCCGACGCCGAACTGGCCGATGATGTCGACTTCCTCGAGCTTCTCGGAATCCGAGCTCTTGAATTCGAGCGAGCCCGAATGGGCGATGGTGCCCAGGTTCTTGTCGAGCTCGTCCTTGGTCATGCCAATGCCATCGTCGCTGATGGTGAGCGTGCGGGCATCCTCATCAATGGCAATCTGAATGCGCAGGTCGCTGCGCATGATGGAGCTGTCCTTGTTCTCGAGCGAGGTGAGGTAGAGCTTGTCGAGCGAATCCGATGCGTTGGAGATAAGCTCACGCAGGAAGATTTCGCGATTGGTGTAGATGGAGTTGATCATCAGATCCAACAGCCGCTTGGACTCCGCCTTAAATTCTTTTCTTTCCATACAGGACACTCCTTTTGCGTTGATATCGCTTCACAGCGTTTCGGGGAGATGCGCAGCGCACCTCCCCGTTGTATACCTTTTTGCGGTGCTTACCGCGCTTTCCGGGCCACCAGCCAGCCCACGCAGGACAGCAGCGCCACAGAGCCGGACACGATCATCACACCCAGCAGCGTCGGCGCCAGATGCGCTTTCAGCTTACCGCCCATGCACCGGGCCAGTTTGCCGGACAGCCTCGCCGCCAGACGTCCCACCGCGGCGACGGCGCTTCTGGCCGCGGAAAGCCCCAGTGATACGCCTTTCCCTACCAGCGACAGCGCGACGCTCGCCGCCTTCTTCGCCACATCGGCGAGCACATGTAAAAACTTCTTCATGGGCAGCCTCCTTATCTCGTCGTTTTATAC